>JAKFYO010000192.1 GCA_021730825.1 Hyphomicrobiales bacterium | reverse complement strand
GCATAGTATGGCGGCAGCGCCAGCCGGGTACCGCCATGGGTAACGCCACGCCGATTCGCGCGCCATTTCGCCTGCGATGGCGATGATCCGCACGGCGATACGCGCTCCCTTTTTGTTACAGTCCGAATCGTCGGCTTCGTTTTAGGACTTTATCACGCAGGGGCACGTAAGCCCTTGCCTAGCGCCTCGGTCTCGCCTTATTTGCCGCAGACAGGGTGCAGAACAAATCAGCCTAGCGCGGGCCAAAGCCCGCAGGCCAAGGCTCGGTCTGGCGAGCCGCCAGATCAGTTGCTAGAGCGGCCGGAAATCACAGGGGAATGTGCATGAAGTTTCGTTTGTCCACGGCGCTGGTTTGCGCCCTCGCGATCGCCGGGCTCACCTCGGCAAGCGTGGTCGTGAATACCGGTCCGGCCTTCGCGCAGGAAAAGAAGAAGGCTGACCCCAAGAAGAACGAGCAGCCGAAAGCGGACGCGCAGCCCAAGCAGCAGCAGGTCGCAGCGACCCGCTGGACCAAGCTATGCCAGCCGGCGGACGCCGCCCAGAACACGAAGGAAACCTGCGGTATCACGCAGCAGCTTTTCGCCGAAACCGGCCAGGTGCTCGCCGTTGTCACCGTCATCGAAGAGAAGGGCGCGCAGCGGATGTTCCGTATCGCTGTGCCGTTCGGCATGCTGTTGCAGCCGGGCCTTCGTCTCGTGGTCGATCAGAACCAGCCGATCGAAGTGAAGTACACGATCTGCGGCCAGGGCGGCTGCCTCGCCGACCTCGAAATCAACGACGACTTCATCAACAATCTCAAGAAGGGAAAGACCCTTCTCGTCCAGATGATCAATCACATGGGCCGCACGGTGAACATCACGTTCCCGCTGAACGACTTCGGCAAGTCGTATGACGGCCCGCCGGTCGATCCGAAGGAGCTTCAGGCGCAGAAGCAGAAGCTCGACAACGCGGTGAAGAACGAAGCCAAGGACGTGCTGAAGAAGCACCTCGAAAATACCAAGAAGCAGTAAGCGCTTCGCTCATCAAAACAGAAACGGCGCGTCACTCGACGCGCCGTTTTCTTTTGCGGAAGCCGTCTTAGTTAGCGCGGCCGCGCGCCCGGTAATTGCCTTCGCCGTCGACCTCGAACTTTTCCTCAAGCTCAGGATGGCGCAGCGGTTCGCCGGAATCGTCGGGTAACAAATTCTGCTCCGACACGTAGGCGGAGTATTCCGTCTCCGCGTTCTCGGCGAGCAGATGATAGAACGGCTGGTCCTTCGACGGGCGCATGGCCTCGGGAATCGAGAGCCACCATTCCTCGGTATTGTTGAACGTCGGATCGACGTCGAAGATCACGCCCCGAAACGGGTAAAGCCGGTGGCGGACGACCTGTCCGATCCGGTACTTGGCCTCGCGTGGTTTGGCGGTTTCGTTGCGCATGACTACCTCATAGACCATGCGAGCATTCCGGCCAAACTCAGGCAAATTTGATCAATTCAAAGAGAGCGTTATCCGGGGATATTAACAGCGGAGCCGAAGCGCGCGTGGCACCACCTCGAAGGTGGCCGGCAGCGAGCCGGGGGCTTCGCCCTCGACATCCAGATAGATCGGGGCATTCGATAGCGGCTTCGCCTCGATCCTGCTGCCGCGATAGACCGTGACGTTCGGATGCGCGAGGTGCTTGCCGGAATACAGCAGGCGCATGTCGAAGATGGTCAGCGGCGGGTCCTGGCGGACTACCACCACATCGAAACTGCCGTCGTCGAGCGCGGCATTCGGCGCCATCATCATGCCGCCGCCGAAGAAGCGTCCGTTGCAGACCGCGACCGTGCAGATGTTCTCGGGGATCGTCTTGCCGTCCACGACGATATCGACCTTGCAGCCCTGATACTTTCGCAATTCCAGAAAGCTGTTCCAGAGAAACGAGAACTTGCCGCCGAGAAGTTTGCTGTAGCGCGCGGCGTTCACCGCGCGCACGACCTCGCCGGAAAAACCGAAGCTCGCAATGTTGTTGAACCAGCGCAGCGACTGCGCGCCTTGCACATTGGTGTAGCGCAAACGGCCCAAGTCGATGGTCTTCGTTTGACCTGCCTTAAGCCGCTCGATTGCAGCGCTGACGCCTTTCGGAATCTCGAAAGAGCGGCGGAAATCGCCGCCCGTGCCGTACATGACGAAGCCGAAGCTGACATCGCTCGCCGGCGCGTTCTCGCCGTCGCAAAGACCGTTGATGGCTTCGTTGATGGTGCCGTCGCCGCCGACTGCGATGATGGACTTAGCGCCGTTCGCTACAGCGTTACGAACGAGGAGCGTCGCTTCGCCAGCTTTTGTAGTAAGCGCGGAGTCGAAGCTGCCAAGCGCATCGCGCAATTCGCGGGATATTTTCGGCCAGTGCTTGCCGGCGCCGCCACCGGCCGCGGCCGGGTTCACGACAACGAAGGTCTTCATGCTACTGCTGCTCCCCGACGCAGCGTAGCAGAGCGCGCTAAAGTTTGTAGAGGTTCGCCCGCGCCGGGTCCTTCTCGGCAACGAGCTTTGCAAGATCGACCATGACCTTCGCCTGCTTCCAGGTCGCGTCGTCCAGCATCTTGCCGTCCACGAGCGCGACACCCATGCCGTCAGGCATGGCGTCGATTGCCTTCTTCGCAAACGCGACTTCCTGCGGATCGGGGCTGAAAACCGTCTTGGCGATTTCGATCTGGCTCGGATGCAGCGACCAGGCGCCGAGGCACCCTTGCAGGAAGGCGTTGCGGAACTGCGCTTCGCAGGCTTCCGGATCGGCAAAGTCGCCGAACGGACCATAGAACGGCTTGATGCCGTTCGCGGCGCAGGCATCGACCATTTTGCCGATGGAATAGTGCCAGAGGTCCTGCTGATAGCGCGTGCGGTCTTTCTTGCCTTCCTCCGCGTCCGCCACGACTTGATAACCGGGATGCCCGCCGCCAACGCGCGTGGTCTTCATACCTCGCGAAGCGGCGAGATCGGCCGGGCCGAAGCTCATGCCGTGCATACGCGGCGAGGCGCAGGCGATGTCATCCACATTCTTCACGCCCTCGGCGGTCTCGAGAATTGCGTGAATGAGGATCGGCTTTTTGACGCCGTGCTTCGCTTCAAGTTGAGCAAGAAGTTGATCGAGATAATGGATGTCCCACGGGCCATCGACCTTGGGCAGCATCACGACGTCGAGCTTGTTGCCGACGGCCGCGACGATCTCGACGATGTCGTCGAATGCCCACGGGCTCGCGAGCGAATTGCATCGGATCCAGAAACCGGTGGAACCGAAATTCACGCGGCTGCCGACCGAGATCACGCCCTTACGCGCGGCATCCTTGGCGTCGGCTGGGATCGCGTCTTCAAGATTTACGAGAACAACATCGACCTGCTTCACAAGGTCAGGGACTTTGGAAAGCACTTTCTCGTTGTGACCCGGCACAAACTGGATCACGCGCTCGAGCCGCACCGGCAGTTCGCGGATCGGGTCCGGCGCGCCCATGGCGAGCGGTTTGTAGAAGTTTCTAGGCAGCTTCATCGCAGTCCCCGTGCTGTTCCTTGGATAAGCTTTAGCCGAGCGCCGGGCGCCTAGCTAGTGCAACGCAACATGGGTTGACCGGAGCAAGGCTGCGGTTGATAGGGTGAAGCATCACGCCCGCCGGTAATCCAATGGCCGATATCCTCAGTCTCGCGCTGCCGTTCTTCGGCCTGATCTTTCTCGGTTTCGTGTCCGGCAAGCTCGGCAAAATCCCGGAAGACGGGATGGCATGGCTGAACTTTTTCATTCTCTACGTCGCGTTGCCCGCGCTGTTCTTTCAACTCATCTCGCGAACCCCGATCGAGGAGCTCGCCAACTGGCGCTTTGTGATTGCGACCACGCTCTGCACCTTCGTCTCGTTCGTGCTGGCGTTTCTGGTGGGGCTATGGGCGCGCGGCGGGCGCTGGCCGGAAGCGACGATTGCGGGCGTGGTCGGCTCCTATGCAAACGTCGGCTACATGGGGCCGGGTCTCACGCTAGCAGCACTAGGGTCCCAGGCGACGGTGCCGACCGCGCTCATCTTCACGTTCGATTCAACGCTCTTCTTCGCACTCGTCCCATTCCTGATGGCTTCTGCCGGTGTCGAGAAGAAAGGCTTCGCTAGGACTTCGCTGTTCGTCTTGCGGCGCGTGTTCACGCATCCGTTCATCGTCGCGACCATTCTTGGTGTGCTCGCCGCCTGGGCGCATTGGACGCCTCCGGTCGCAATCGACAAGATGCTGGAGTTTTTGAAGAACGCGGCGGCGCCTTGCGCGCTATTCACGCTCGGCGTGACGGTCGCGCTCAGACCCTTCACCGGAATTCCGCGCGAAGTCCCGGCACTTATGCTGATCGGGCTGATCCTGCAT
>JAKFYO010000061.1 GCA_021730825.1 Hyphomicrobiales bacterium | reverse complement strand
AGCGCGCGACCCAGCAGGCCGTGCAGTTCTCGCACGACCGCAAGCAGGGCAAAGCGCCGGGCGCAAAGGAAATCAGCCCGATCAGCGAACATCCGGACGTGAAACGCATGTTGATGACCATGCGCGCGCTCACCAACGCATCGCGCGCGATTTGCCTCCGCACCGCGTCCGCGCTCGACGTGGCCGAAAATACAAATGATCCGGCGATGAAGAAGCAGGCATATGAAGAAGCGAGCCTGCTCACGCCGATTGCGAAGGCGTTCTCGACCGATGCCGGTATCGAAGTTGCCTCTCTCGGCGTGCAGGTACATGGCGGCATGGGCTTCATCGAAGAGACCGGCGCTGCGCAGCACATGCGAGACGCGCGCATTCTCGCGATCTATGAAGGCACCAACGGCATTCAGGCGATCGACCTCGTTGGCCGCAAGATCGGTCAGAGCGGCGGCGAAACGCTGAAGCGCGTGATCGCCGAGTATCGTGACACTGCGAATGAAGTCGCAAAGTCCAACGATCCCGCCTTCGGCAGGACCGCGCAGCGTTTGAACGAAACGCTCGATGCCCTGGAGCGCGCAACAAAGTATATGATGGAAGCGATGAACCGCGATCAGGCCGAAGCGCTCGCGGGCGCGACGCCTTATCAGAAGCTGTTTGGCCTTGCCGCCGGCGGCGCCTATCTCGCGCAGGCAGGTCTTGCCGAGCGCGTCGAAAGCCGTGCGGCAAGCCGGGTCGCGATTGCGCGCTTCTTTGCGGAGAACCTCTGCACGCAGGCGCAGGGGCTGGAGCTGACCGTCACCGAAGGTGCGGCTTCCGTTTCGTACACAGATTCGTTCATGGTCGCGTAAGGAGCCGTCATGTCGCTTAAGGGAAAAACGCTTTTCATCACCGGCGCGTCGCGCGGTATCGGGCTTGCGATTGCACTGAAAGCCGCAAAAGACGGCGCGAACATCGCGGTGGCGGCGAAGACCGACACGCCGCATCCGAAGCTGCCGGGCACCATTCATTCCGCCGCGGAAGAAATCGAAAAGGCGGGCGGCAAGGCACTGCCGCTCGTCGTTGATGTGCGCGACGAAGTGAACGTCAACGAAGCAATGAAAAAGACCGCAGACAAATTCGGCGGCATCGACATCGTGATCAACAACGCGAGCGCGATCCAGCTTCTTCCCACCACGCAGCTCGACATGAAGCGCTTCGACCTGATGCATCAGATCAATACGCGCGGCACTTTCGTGGTTTCAAAGTTCGCGATCCCGTTCCTCGAAAAGTCGAAGAACCCGCACATTCTTATGATGTCACCGCCTCTCGACATGCAGCAGAAGTGGTTCGCCCCACACACCGGCTACACCATGGCGAAATACGGCATGAGTCTTGTCGTGCTCGGCCTCTCCGGCGAGTTGAAGTCGAAGGGCATTGCCGTGAACGCGCTCTGGCCGCGCACGACGATTGCGACTGCGGCGGTGAATAACCTCCTTGGTGGTGACGCGCTGATGCAGCGGAGCCGCACGCCGGATATTCTCGCCGACGCCGCCGTGCGCATCTTCGAGAAGCCGTCACGCGAATTCACCGGGAACTTCCTGATCGACGACAACTTTCTCGCGGGCGAGGGCGTCAGCGATTTCGACAAGTACCGCGTCAATCCCGCGCAGTCCCTGCAAATGGACTTCTTTGTTCCCGACAATATCCCCACGCCGGCTGGCGTGAGCTTGGCTGCGCTCAAAGCGGCGGGCTAATATCTGGAATGACAACGCTCTTACTCACGCATCCCTCCGCGCTCAATCACGAAACCGGCCTCGGCCACCCCGAGCGGCCGGATCGTATTCGCGCGCTGAACGAAGAATTCGGCAGAGCGGTTTATTCGATGCTCGCACGCGAAGAAGCGCCGATGGCTCCGCTTGAAGCCGTAAGCCTCGCGCATCCGATGGAGTACGCCGAAAAGCTTCGTGAGGTCGCGCCGGAAACCGGAGCGGTGCGGGTGGACGGCGATACCGTGCTTTCCTCCGGAAGCTGGGAGCCAATCATGCGCGCGGTAGGCGGCGCGATGTATGCGGTCGATGAAGTTTTCGCGAAAAAAACTGATAATGCATTCGTCGCGATGCGTCCGCCGGGGCATCACGCCGAAACCGCGACACCGATGGGCTTCTGCTTCTTCAACAACGCGGCGATCGCCGCGCGCCACGCACAGAAGAAGCATGGTGCCGAGCGCGTCGCGATCATCGATTTCGACGTGCATCACGGCAACGGCACACAGGATATTTTCTGGAACGACCCGACCGTGATGTATTCCTCCACGCACCAGATGCCGCTCTATCCCGGCACCGGCGCGAAGAGCGAAACCGGCACCAAGAACACGATTGTGAATGCGCCGCTCTCCGCCGGCGATAACGGCACGCAATTCAAGGAAGCCTTCGAGAGCGTGATCCTGCCGCGGCTCAATAATTTCCAGCCTGATCTTGTGATCATCTCCGCGGGCTTTGACGCGCACCGCAACGATCCGCTCGCGAACCTCAATCTGGTCGAAGAGGATTTCGCCTGGGTCACCGGCAAGCTCATGGACCTCGCCGACAAGCACGCGAAGGGCAGGGTCGTATCTCTCCTCGAAGGGGGCTATGATCTGGAAGGACTCGCCAAGTCGGCGGGTGCTCATGTCCGCGCGCTGATGCGCGCCTGAACGGAATTTCGCGAATGGCCAAAGACACCAAAGACGCAAATGGCGATGTCGCTGCGATGCCTTTCGAGAAGGCAATGGCCGAGCTCGAACAGATTGTCGGCAAGCTCGAGAGCGGAAATGTCCCGCTCGAAGATTCGATCAAGATTTACGAGCGTGGCGAGGTGCTGAAAAAGCGCTGCGATGCGCTTTTGAAAGACGCCGAGGCGCGGGTCGAAAAGATCGCGCTCGACGCCAAGGGCAAACCCACGGGTTCCACGCCGCTGGATCAGGATTGAGCACGGCCTCGTGAAGCGCTAGACGCGGCAAGGGCTTGTCCTGCGGCACTGCTCGCCTTGTATAAGCCTCGAAAAACGCTGATATTTCACCTGTAATGACTGACCGACCGCAATCCCGCACCCCGCTTTTGGACACCGTCGATACGCCGGAGCAACTCCGCGCGCTGCCGGAGGCGTCGCTGCGCCAGCTTGCCGATGAATTGCGTCTTGAGACCATCGACGCTGTCTCCGTCACCGGCGGCCATCTCGGCGCGGGTCTCGGCGTGGTCGAGCTGACCGTCGCGCTCCATTACATTTTCGATACCCCGCATGATCGCTTGATCTGGGACGTCGGCCATCAGGCCTATCCGCACAAGATCATGACCGGCCGCCGCGACCGCATCCGCACTCTGCGTATGGGCGGTGGGCTGTCCGGTTTCACCAAGCGCGCGGAAAGCGAATACGATCCCTTCGGCGCGGCGCATGCTTCGACCTCGATCTCCGCCGGTCTCGGCATGGCGATTGCGCGCGATCTCAAGGGCGAGCAACGCAACGTCGTTTGCGTGATCGGCGATGGCGCGATGTCCGCCGGCATGGCTTATGAAGCGATGAACAATGCGGGCGCCGCCGGCAGCCGCCTGATCGTTGTGCTCAACGATAACGACATGTCGATCGCGCCGCCGGTCGGCGCGATGTCGGCTTATTTCTCGCGGCTGATTTCCGGCCGCACCTACAATGCGATCCGCGGCGTCGGCAAAAAAGTCACGGCGCAACTCCCCAAACGTCTCGACGACATGATCACTCGCGGCATCGAGCATTGGCGCGGCTACATCACCGGCGGCACGCTGTTCGAAGAACTCGGCTTCTCTTACGTCGGTCCGATCGACGGACATAATCTCGATCACCTGCTGCCTGTTCTGAAAAACGTTCGCGACAACGAGCCCGGCCCGGTGCTGGTCCACGTCGTGACGCAGAAGGGCAAAGGCTACGCACCTGCGGAAGCCTCCGACGATAAATACCATGGCGTCGTGAAGTTCGACGTCGCGACCGGCGCGCAGGCGAAGTCGAAAGCGAGTGCGCCGAGCTACACGAAAGTGTTCGCCGAGAGTCTCGTCAAGGAAGCGAAGAAGGACGACAAGATCGTCGCGATCACGGCCGCGATGCCTTCCGGCACCGGCCTCGATATTTTCGGGAAAGAATTTCCCTCGCGCACGTTCGATGTCGGCATCGCCGAACAGCACGCGGTGACATTTGCAGCAGGTTTCGCCGCGGAAGGCTTGAAGCCTTTCGCCGCGATCTATTCGACCTTCCTGCAACGCGCCTATGATCAGGTCGTGCACGATGTCGCGATCCAGAAGCTTCCCGTCCGCTTCGCGATTGACCGCGCCGGCCTGGTTGGCGCCGATGGCGCAACCCACGCAGGTTCGTTCGACGTC
>JAKFYO010000214.1 GCA_021730825.1 Hyphomicrobiales bacterium | reverse complement strand
CTCTTTCAAAATCGCAACCATCTCCGCGGTGTCGTCCACCGAGAGCGTGGTCTGCGTCACATAAGCGAGCGCGTCCGGATTTTTTGGCTCGATGTTGCGCGCGTCTTCCGCGGTTTCGATCAGCGTAACCGCGCCAACTGGAAGCTGGCCCATGGTGCCGATGGTTTCCGGGTGCCCGGTGTGGCCGATCAGCAAAATCTCGCGGCCGCGCTTTGCGTGCGCCATCGCTTCGCGGTGAACCTTGGTGACTAGCGGACAGGTCGCGTCGATCGCAAACAGTTTCCGGCTCGCCGCTTCCTCGGGCACCGATTTCGGCACGCCGTGCGCCGAGAAGATCACCGGGCGGTCGCCGTCCGGCACTTCGGTCAATTCATCGACGAAAATCGCGCCCTTCCGGCGCAGGCTTTCGACCACGTATTTGTTGTGAACGATCTCGTGGCGGACATAGACCGGCGGCCCGTATTTCTGGAGCGCCCGCTCGACCGCGTCGATTGCACGCACCACGCCCGCGCAAAAGCCCCTCGGCGCGCACAAAAGCACGCGCAGGCGGGGCAGGGCGGAACCGGGCGAAACAGCCATATTTTCAAGCCTTTCGGGCCTAGATCGGCCAGGGCCGGGGGTCTAGTCAACCAATACCCCAAACTCGCGTTGATTTGGACGGGGCACCCCCCTATATAGGCGCCGACCCCGGTCATCCGCTGAACGTTACCGAGGCTCCCGCTAGAAAATAGCGGCAGCGCTCGCGAAACCGTACTCGGATGCCAAACGTTGACGCGTTAGAGGCGCGAAAGACATGTCGCATATGCCGTTAATGCCCAAAGCGACCGCCGTGTGGCTGGTCGACAATACCTCGCTCTCGTTCGAGCAGATCGCGGATTTCTGCAAGCTTCACCCGCTTGAGGTGAAGGGCATCGCCGACGGCGAAGTCGCGCAGGGAATCAAGGGCCTCGACCCCGTGACTTCCGGGCAGCTCACACGCGAAGAGCTGGACGCAGCGATCGCGGATTCGAACCACAAGCTCGTCATGGCCGACGCCAAGGTGCGCCTGCCGGAGCCGAAGACGAAGAAGGGCCCGCGCTATACGCCCGTCTCCAAGCGTCAGGACCGCCCGGACGCGATCCTCTGGCTCGTGAAGAATCACCCGGAGCTGAAGGACGCGCAGATCATGCGTCTCGTCGGCACCACCAAGTCCACGATCCAGTCGGTGCGCGAGCGCAAGCACTGGAATTCGACGAACCTCGCCGCGCGCGACCCGGTCATGCTCGGCCTATGCTCGCAGATCGATCTCGATCACGAAGTGCGCCGCGCCTCCAAGGGCAAGCCGCAGCCGGACGCCGAACCCGTTCGCACGCTGCTTCCTGCCGAGCAGACCACTGCGGCATCCGAACCCGACATGTCGCCGCCGGTCGACGACCGCAAGGGCTCTATCGATGCGGACAACGTGTTCGCCAAGCTCGGCGGCATGAAGCGCAGCGAGCAGTAAATCGTTCGCGAATATCAGAATTGAAAATGCCCGGTCATGTACCGGGCATTTTTTTATTTCATCGCCTCTTCGTTCACATCGACGGTGGCGTTCAGCGCCAGCCTGCCGCCGTCCGCGAAGATCGTTTCGCCGGTGATGTAGCTCGCATCGTCCGAGGCGAGGAAGGAAGCGATGCTCGCGATCTCTGAAGGCTCTCCGACGCGCTGCAGGGGCGTGCGGGACAAGAGCTTGCGTTTCAACGCGGGGTCTTTCGCGACCGCTGCCAGCATGTCGGTTGCAATCGAGCCGGGGCCGATCGCATTCACGCGAATGCCGTGCGGCGCGAGCGAAAGCGCCATGACGCGGGTTAGCTGCGCGATACCGCCCTTGGAGACCGCATAAGGCGCGTGGTTCGGGAGGGCCACCACGGAATTGATCGAAGACATATTGATGATGGCGCCGGGTTTTTTTCCGGCTTTGATCTGCGCGACCATCTGCTTCGCTGCGGCCTGGCCCGCGAGAAACGAGCCTTTCACGTTCACGCGCAGCACGCGGTCGAAGTCGGCTTCTTTCACTTCCAGAAAATCGGCCGGGCTGACGATGCCGGCATTATTCACGAGAATATCGAGCGAGCCGAATTTTGCGACGGTGGCTTTGATCAGCGTATCGACTGCACTCGCGTCGCCGACATCGCAGGTGACGAAGTGTGCGTTGCCGCCCAGCGATTTTGCTGCGTCTGCGCCTGCCTTCTCGTCGATGTCGGAGAGCACGACTTTCGCACCGTCTTCGACGAAGCGTTTTGCAATCGCAAAGCCGAGACCGCGCGCGGCGCCGGTGATGAGGGCGACTTTGTCTTTGAGTTTTGTCATCGCTATTGCGCCATTCCCTTGCTCTGCAACGCGGCCTTGATCTCATCGAGCGTGACCGGGTCGTCGATAGTGGCCGGCATATTCCACGGCTCTTTGTCGGCGATCTTCTTCATGGTGCCGCGCACGATCTTGCCGGAGCGCGTTTTCGGCAGCCGCTTAATGACCATCGCAGTCTTGAAGGCCGCGACCGGGCCGATCTTTTCGCGCACCAGCGCGATCAGTTCTTTCTCGATGGTTTCGTCTGGCTTGTTCACGCCGAGCTTCAGCACGACAAAACCGACCGGCACTTCGCCTTTCAGTTGATCGGCGACGCCGATCACCGCGCATTCGGCGACGTCGTTGTGAGAAGCGAGTACTTCTTCCATGCCGCCGGTCGAGAGCCGGTGGCCCGCGACATTGATGATGTCGTCGGTGCGGCCGAGCACATAAACGTAGCCGTCTTCGTCTTTGTATCCGGCGTCGGCGGTTTTATAGAAGCCGGGGAAGTCCGCGAGATAAGATTCTTTAAAGCGCGCATCCTGCTGCCACAGCGTCGGGAAACATCCGGGCGGCAGCGGCAGTTTCACGACGATATTGCCCATCGTACCGGCTTTAACCGGCTTGCCGCCGTCGTCCACGATCTGCACGTCGTAGCCCGGCATCGGCACAGTCGGCGAGCCGTGCTTCACCGGCAGCGCGCCGAGACCCATCGGGTTGCCGACGATGGTCCATGCGGTTTCGGTCTGCCACCAGTGATCGATCACGGGCACGTTCAGGATTTTTTCGGACCACTTCACGGTGTCGGGGTCGGCGCGTTCGCCCGCGAGGAAGAGCGCACGGAATTTCGAGAGGTCATAGTTCTTTACGAACTTTCCTTCGGGGTCTTCTTTCTTGATTGCGCGGAAGGCGGTGGGCGCGGTGAAGAGCGCTACCGCGCCGTGTTCTGACGCGACCCGCCAGAAGGCACCCGCGTCCGGGGTGCCGACGGGCTTTCCTTCGTAAACGACCGACGTGCAGCCGTGAAACAGCGGCGCATAGACGATGTAGGAGTGGCCGACGACCCAGCCGATGTCGGACGAAGTCCACCAGACTTCGCCTTCTTTAATTCCGTACATATTCTCCATCGACCATTTCAGCGCGACGGCATGGCCGCCGTTGTCGCGCACGACGCCTTTCGGGATACCGGTGGTGCCGGAGGTGTAGAGAATGTAGAGCGGGTCGGTCGCTTTCACCGGAACGCATTCTGAAGTCTTGTTTGCGCTAAGGGCCGCTTCGCGAAGTGTGGCCCAATCCCAGTCCCAGCCCTTCTTCATTTCGGCTAGCGCCTGCGGGCGCTGAAATAAAATCACGGCTTCAGGTTTCTCAACCGCCATTTCGATCGCGGCATCTAACAGCGGCTTATAGGGAACGATGCGCGTCACTTCGATGCCGCAGCTTGCGGTGAGCAGGAGCTTCGGCTTCGCGTCGTTGAGCCGCGTCGCGAGTTCTTTCGGCGCGAAACCGCCAAAGACGACCGAATGCACCGCGCCGATGCGCGCGCAGGCGAGCATCGCTACCAAGGCTTCCGGAATCATCGGCATATAGATGACGACGCGGTCGCCTTTTTCGATGCCGAAGTCGCGCAGCACCGCACCGAAGGCGCTCACTTCGCGTTGCAGTTCTTTGTAAGTGATGTTGCGCTTCGCCTGCGAAACCGGGCTGTCATAAGCGAATGCAATCTGATCGGCGCGGCCACCTTCCACGTGGCGGTCGACCGCGTTGTAGCAGGTGTTCATCACGCCATCGGGAAACCAGCGGCCATAAACGCCGGCTTTCGGATCGAAGACGGTTTTGGGTTTTTCAAACCACGTGATCGCCTCGGCGGCTTCCGCCCAGAATCCTTCCGGATCGCGCTGCCAGCGCGCATAGACTTTCGGATATCGGCTTGCGATCGGGGTCACCATTCGTCTCTTCCCTGTAGGCTTATGATTTTTCTCGATTGTCGCCGCCGCGCGCCGATATGCAAGCGCGGCGTTGGTCGCAGGCGCCCATGCAGGCCGCGCCATAGCTCACGGCAAGCGCGCTCTCTA
>JAKFYO010000352.1 GCA_021730825.1 Hyphomicrobiales bacterium | reverse complement strand
GGCGCGCACCACTACGCCCAGACATTCACGATGGTCACATTGCCCTTGAACGAAGCCGGATCGAGCGCCGGTGTGTTCGCACCCTCTAGCGCAGGCAGCACAAGTTGCGGCGCGGGCTTGCTGATGAGCGCCGACGGCACCACGGTGTGATCGCCCCCGATGCGAAAGAAGAATACGGCGGCGAGCGCCAGAAAAATCGCGAGCGGAATAAAGACTACTGCGCGGCGCATTACTTTTTCGCGCGCTTTGCTTCGAGTTCGGCGAGCTTCTTCTGCTGCGCGCGGGAATCGAGCGCGATCCATGCGAGCATCGCGCAAAGCACGAAGGCCGCGAAACAATAAGCATAGGCGATGAACGCCGCGTGCAGGTGAGCCATCAGCGCGCTTCCCTCGCGGCGAAGATCGTAAGCGTGCGCACGCGGCGGCGCGCGATCTCGGTCCGCATCGCAATCATCAGCATCGCGCCGAATAAAAACGAGAACCCGAGCGCGCAGATCAGAAGCGGATGCAGATAGACCGGATGCATGGTCGGTCCGTCGAGACGGAACACGGAAGCTTTCTGGTGCAGCCCGCTCCACCAGTCGACCGAAAACTTCACGATCGGAATGTTGATGGAGCCGACCAGCGTGAGAATGGCGACGGCTTTTGCCGCCTGTAGCGGCTCATCGAATGCGCGCCACAGCGCGATGATGCCGAGATAGATCAGAAAGAGCACGAGCATCGAAGTGAGCCGACCGTCCCATTCCCAGAACGAGCCCCAGGTCGGATAACCCCAGATCGAGCCCGTGACGAGACAGATTAGCGCAAACGCTGCACCAAGCGGTGCGGCCGCTTTCTGCGCGACATCGGAAAGCGGATGCCGCCACACCAGCGTGCCGAGCGCAGCACACGCCATCATGGTGTAGATACCGAGCGCGAGCCACGCCGCGGGCACATGCACAAACATGATGCGGAAGATGTAGCTTTGGTCGCGCTCCGGCGGCGCCTGGAAGCCGAGATAGAATCCGTAAGCGAGCAGCACGAGCGCGGCTACCGCGAATAGCGGAATGAGCCAGCGCGAGAGCTGCATGAAACGGTTGGGGTTGGCGAGATCGCTCACCTTCATGCGCGGCGTTCTAGGCATGCGCGGCCCCATCGGCAATGCGGCGAAGACGCTTCATGTGCCGCGCCCGATTCTTAGTGCAGCCGCGGCAGCAACTGGTCCGATCACGAACGAAAAAAGCGTGAGCGCGCAAAGTAGCTTGAACGCGGTTCCGGAGAGCGAGCCATCGGCGCTCGCCGCCGTTCCGAAAATCAGGACCGGGATCGTGAACGGCACGATCAGCACCGCGATCAAAAGTCCGGAGCGCGGAAGGCTTGCAGCCAAGCCCGCGCCGATCAAGCCGAGAAACGCAATCGCCGGCGTGCCGATGAGCAACATCAGCGCCGTGGCACCGAGCGCTTTGAACTCCACCCCGAGCAGCAAGCCGAGCAGCGGTGTAACGATCACGAGCGGCAGTCCGGTAGCAAGCCAGTGCGCCAGCGCTTTCGCGAAAGCGATGATTTCAAGCGGCAGCGGCGCGAGCGACAGGAGATCGAGCGAGCCGTCTTCGGCATCCGCACCGAAGACGCGGTCGAGGCCGAGCAACGAGGCAAGCAGCGCACCGACCCATAAAATCGCGGGGCCGATCTGCGACAAGAGCTTCTGATCCGGGCCGATGGCGAACGGCACCACCATCACGAGCGCGAGAAAGAAAATCACGCCGATCCCGGCGCCGCCGCCGGCACGAAATGCAAGCGCAAGATCGCGCCGGAGAATTGCAAGAACGGCGCGGGTCATGCAGCGGCGGCTTTCGTATTTTCATCGAGCGCAAGCGAACGCGAGGCCGCGACTTCGAGCGTGCCGTGGCTTGCCATCACGACCATGCCGCCCTGCGCGCGGTGGCCTGCGATGATTGCAAGAAGCGTCGCGCGGCCGTCCGCATCGAGCGCGGTATCCGGTTCATCCAGAAGCCAGAGCGAGCGCGGGAGCGCGACGAGCCGTGCCAGCGCGAGCCTGCGCTTCTGCCCCGCGGAAAGTACGCGCCCCGGAAGCATGGCGAGCGGCGCAATCTTCAACCGATCGAGTGCTGCCTCCACTGAGGCGCCCGAAGCCCCGTAGAGATCGCACCAGAAGGCGAGGTTCTCGGAAACAGACAGCGCATCCTTCACCGCGGCTGCGTGGCCTACGAAATGCGTCTCTTCCGTGCGATCGAAGCCCTCAAAGGCGATCGTCCCGGCATCCAGCGGCAAAAGCCCCGCGATCTGGCGCAGGAGCGAGGTCTTGCCCGAGCCGTTCGGGCCCGTGAGCAGCAGCAATTCGCCGCTTGCGAGCGAAAATGACAGCCCGCCATAAACCGCGCGCCCGCCGCGCACGCAGGAAATGCCGCTTGCGGTCAGTTGCATGAATTCGTCGCGGCCCCGTGCCCAAAAGTAGGACGAAGGATCAAATGCGGCTCCATTGCCCTTGTTCCGAATAGTTCTATAAAGCGCCTTATCAGCCTTGGCACCGGACGAGAAACGCCGCCGGCCGGTACGGGCGCTCACCCAGAACTTGCGGGAAATCGCCGTGATCTCTTCTCTCGACAGCTTTAATTGCCGCCGCACTCTCAAAGTCGGAAGCAAGTCCTACATCTATTACGACCTCAAGGTCGCCGAGAAAAACGGTCTCAAGGGCGCTTCCAAGCTCCCCTTCTCGCTCAAGGTTCTGCTGGAAAACCTGATCCGCTTCGAGGACGGCCGCACCGTCACGAAAGACGACATCAAGGCGCTCGCCTTCTGGGGCAAGAAGCGCAAGTCGAATCGCGAAATCGCTTTCCGCCCGGCCCGCGTCTTGATGCAGGACTTCACCGGCGTGCCGGCGGTGGTCGATCTCGCCGCGATGCGCGACGCGATGAAGGCGCTCGGCGGCGACCCGAAAAAAATCAATCCGCTGGTGCCGGTCGATCTCGTGATCGACCACTCGGTGATCGTCGATCACTTCGGCACCGCGAAGGCGTTCGCGCAGAACGTCGATCTCGAATACGAGCGCAACGGCGAGCGCTACAAATTCCTGAAATGGGGCCAGCTCGCCTTCGACAATTTCCGCGTGGTGCCGCCCGGCACCGGCATCTGCCATCAGGTCAACCTCGAATATCTCGGCCAGACCGTCTGGACGATGAAGGACCAGATGGTCGATCTGAAATCTGGAAAACCCAAAGATGTCGAAGTTGCCTATCCCGACACGCTGGTCGGCACCGACAGTCACACCACGATGGTAAACGGTGCCGCGATCCTCGGCTGGGGCGTCGGCGGCATCGAAGCGGAAGCCGTGATGCTGGGTCAGCCGATCTCGATGCTCATTCCCGAAGTCATCGGTTTCAAGCTTTCCGGTAAGCTGAAGAGCGGCGTCACCGCGACCGACCTCGTGCTCACCGTCACCGAAATGCTTCGCAAAAAAGGCGTGGTCGGAAAGTTCGTCGAGTTTTACGGACCCGGCCTCGGCAACCTTTCGCTCGAAGACCGCGCGACCATCGGCAACATGGCGCCGGAATATGGCGCGACCTGCGGCTTCTTCCCGGTCGACGATGAAACCGTTCGTTTCCTAAGCGAGACGGCGCGCACGAAAGATCGCGTGAAGCTCGTCGAGGCCTATGCAAAAGCGCAAGGCATGTGGCGCAAGTCCTCGACGCCGGATCCGGTCTTCACGTCGACGCTGAAACTCGATCTCGCCAAGGTCGAGCCCTCGCTCGCAGGCCCGAAGCGCCCACAGGACCGCGTAGCACTTTCGAAGACCAAGGCCGGCTTCATGGCCTCGCTCGAAGGCGAATTCAAAAAAGCCGCGGATGCGACCACCCGTTATCATGTCGAAGGCAAGAAGTTCGACATGGGCCACGGCGACGTCGTGATCGCCGCGATCACTTCCTGCACCAACACCTCGAACCCGAGCGTGATGATCGGCGCGGGCCTTGTCGCGCGCAACGCGGTGAAACTCGGCTTAAAGGTGAAACCCTGGGTGAAGACCTCGCTGGCACCCGGCTCGCAGGTGGTCGGCGAGTATCTCGCCAAATCCGGCTTGCAGAAGGACCTCGACGCGCTCGGCTTTAATCTAGTGGGCTTCGGTTGCACCACCTGCATCGGCAATTCCGGCCCGCTGCCGGAAGAAATTTCCAAGACCATCAACGACAAGGATCTGGTGGCGGCAGCCGTGCTTTCCGGCAACCGCAATTTCGAAGGCCGCGTGAACCCGGACGTGCGCGCGAATTATCTCGCCTCGCCGCCGCTGGTCGTGGCTTACGCGCTCGCGGGCTCGATGCAGATCGATCTCGCGAAGGAGCCGGTCGGCATCAGCAAGAAGGGCAAGCCGGTTTATCTGAAGGATATCTGCCCC
>JAKFYO010000325.1 GCA_021730825.1 Hyphomicrobiales bacterium | reverse complement strand
GCTGGGGATTGCATGGCCGCCGCAACCATTGCGCCGGCCATGCAATCCCCAGCCCATGAGCAGACGCTGCTCGAGCGCATCGACAAACTCGAAAAAGAACTCGGTGCCCTGCGCCGCCGCATCTCCGAAATCGAGATGAAGAGCAGCTGACGCCGGGCTCCGGGCCGCATTACTGCCTTTCGTTGCCAATCCCAGACAAGAGATAGCCCAGGAGCGCGCCGATCAGCGCACCGACCGCGCTCGGCTCCAGAACCCTTTCAAGACCTAGAATCAGGATCAGCGGCGCGAGCACCGAGATCGCCAGCACCTGAATCGTGCGAAGACTGATCGCACCACCCTGCCGCATGTGCTGATACATGACCGCGCCAATTGCGACCGGGATCGTCAAAGCCGCAATAATCTCGATCCAGAACCGCGTTGCCTGCATGGTAGCATTCATGGAACCCCTCCTGTCTAAATCGCCGTCCCGGCGATAGTGTCCCCACATATAAATACGGCCCCAACGCGCAATACGAAGGAACCGGAATGATCGACCTCTACACTTGGACAACGCCGAACGGACGAAAAGTTTCCATTGCACTCGAAGAAATGGGATTGCCCTATACGGCCCATCCTATCGACATCGGCAAGGGCGAGCAGTTTGCGCCAGCCTTCCTGAAAATCTCGCCCAATAACCGCATCCCGGCCATCGTGGACCGCGACGCGAACTACTCTTTGTTCGAGTCCGGCGCGATCCTGATGTATCTCGCCGAAAAAACAGGCAAACTGATGCCTAAGGATCTCTCCTCGCGTTATCGCGTGATCGAGTGGCTGATGTGGCAGATGGGAGGCATCGGCCCGATGCTCGGACAGGCGCATCATTTTCTGAAATACAATGTGGGCAAGGCCCCCTATGCCGAGGAGCGCTACAGCAAAGAAGCCAAGCGTCTCTACAAGGTTCTGAATACCCGGCTCGAAGGCCAAGAATACATGGCCGGCGATTACTCGATCGCCGATATTGCGACCTGGCCGTGGATCTCGCGCTTCGAATGGCAGCAGATCGATCTCAACGACTACCCGAACGTGAAGCGCTGGTACCTCGAAATCGCCAAGCGTCCGGCAGTCATGAAGGGTTATCAGGTGCCGAAAGAAGTGGGGCCGATCCCGATGCCCAAATGATCTTACGCTGGATTGCTTCTATGTGGCGCGGCGAGCTTCCGCTCTCCCGCGTCTTCTGGGAATACACGATCGGCTGGGGGACTATCGTCAACCTTATCGGCGCCGGTGCCGCCCTCATCGTTTTTATGAAAGACGGCCCGTTATGGCTCGGATTGCTTCTGCATTTCGCAGCAGTGCCGATGAACGCCGTACTCGTTACATCCGTCTGGCGCGCGGCCGAACGTGAAAGCAGGTCGAAGCTCGCAAACTTCGCCCGCCCGGCAAGCGTAATCTGGTTTGTCGTGATGTTCGTGATCTGAAGCTCAGTTCTGCTTTTGCAGGCGCTTCAGCAAGTCCTGCCCCTCTTTCTCCAGCTTCTTGACGAGTTCGTCGTCATCGTCGTCTTCTTTCTGACGGTCGGCATCGGTCAGCGGCTTGATGCACTCCGCGTTGCTCGATGCATCGACG
This sequence comes from Hyphomicrobiales bacterium, assembly GCA_021730825.1. GTDB lineage: Bacteria > Pseudomonadota > Alphaproteobacteria > Rhizobiales > Xanthobacteraceae. The sequence goes on along the minus strand of JAKFYO010000325.1, from coordinate 2,785 downwards.
ACGCCATAGGGCCGCTTGTCCGGCAGTTGCTGTTCGCAAAGAAGAAAGTCGGCGGTCTTTCCAGGAACGGTCTTCCCGCAGGAGCTGTTGAATGTGCTGCCCGGCACGCTGCCGCTCAGGTGGCAGTTCACCTGACAGTGCGTCGGCTGATCGTAGGGGTTGGTGATTGTGACCCGCAACGTGAGTTTGTCGGCTGAAATATGACAGACAAACTTTGGTAGCGTTTGCGCCGATGCCGCCTGCGCGATGAGAACGAAGAAAGCGGCCATGGCTATACGGCGCATGAAATCACCTGCGTAAAACGGCGAACGCGAACACCATAAATATCGTTCCCGGCAGAAGCCAAATCACTTCGCCGCGAACATAAGCGAGCCACCCGAACAGGCCCATAAAGCAGAGCAGGACCGTGAGGCGAATCCACTTCGCCGCACCCATCGCGCGAACCCACCATTTTTGCGATTGGGCCATCTAGCGGAACGCGCCGCGCGCCATCCAGGCTGCGAAGAAAAGCATCAGCGTCAGGCCTGCGAGTTCCCAGTGCACGATCTTGCGGATGCGCTGCATCTTGGCCGGATCGACCTCGGGCACCCGGCCCGCCTGAGTCTCCTTCCGCCAGCGCATGAACTCCATGGTGGGGATCGCGGAAAGGATGCCGACCGCGACGAAAATCGCGATCTTGGTCAGGAAGGCGTGGTTCGTCAGATAATAGTACCAGCCCTTCTCGAAGAAATAGACGCGAATGCCGCCGATGATGAGGACCGCGCCTGCCGCCGCGCCATAAATGCCGTCATAGACCTGCAAGCGCCGCGCAGTCTCGATCGTGAATGGCTGGCGCAGCAGGATCATCTCCGCCGCAAGTGTGACGAACAGCGCCACGAAAGCGAGATGATGCAGGAAAGCGAAGGTAATGGTCATGGTGGCTGGCTCCGGTTTGCGGCTCGCTGTTATGCTAGCTTCCTGCCGTCTTGGGAGGACGTCAAATGTTTGATGGGAAACGCAGCGGCGGCAAGCTCGACGTCGATAGCTGGCTATCAATGGCGAGTAGCGCGCGCATGATTGCGCTCGATCACCCGCTGCAAAAGGGCATGCCGATCTATCCGACGCACCCGCCCTTTCACATCACGCTGAATAACCGCCACGGCGACATCCATCGCGGCTGCGGCTTCTCCTCCTCGAACGAACTCATCATCACCAGCACGCATACCTCGACGCATATCGACGCGCTCTCGCATGTCTCCGAGAACGGCATGCTGCATGGCGGCGTCGATGCCGCGAAGGCACAACAAGGCACAGAGCTGTTCAAGGAGCATGGCGTCGAGACGATCAAACCGATTTTCCGCCGCGGCGTGCTGCTCGACATAGCCCGCGCGAAAAAAGTCGACGCGCTGAAGCCCGCCGAAGAAATCACCGTCGGCGATCTGGAGCGCGCGCGAGAGCACGCGAATGTCGCGATCAATCAAGGCGACATCATCCTGCTCCGTACCGGCTGGACGAAGCACTGGACGGACTCCCGCACTTATCTCGGCCTCGACAGCGCCGGCACGCCGGGGGTCGCGAGTGCGGGCGCCGAGTGGCTGGCTGCGAAAAAGCCTTTCGCGGTCGGCAACGACACCGCTGGCTTCGAGCAAATCGTGCAGACGAATATCACGATGGACGCGCACCGCATCCTGATCGCGCAGCACGGCATTCACATCATCGAGAATCTCGATCTCGAAGAGCTGGCGAACTGCGGCCGTGCGGACTTCGCTTTCGTGACCCTGCCCTTGCGGATCAAGGGCGCGACCGGTTCTCCGCTTAGACCGGTTGCGCTCGTTTAGCGCGTAACAACCTCACGACGCGCCAGACCCAAAGCCCGAAGGCCACGGCAAGCACCGCAACGGCAATCGCTATCTGGATCGCGCTTTGCGGCCGCTCTAGGAAGACCATCAAATTATCCTGCGCAATTACCAGCGCCTGCCGCAGCAGTTGCTCGAACTGTCGTCCGTAGAAAAACGCCATGCAGAAGATGAGCCGGTTCCAGCCAAGCAGCAGGCACGCTGCACCGAACAGACCGAAGCAGAGTGCGAAGGCGATATCCCAAACGCGGTGATGTACCTCCCAAGAAAGCCATAGCGAGGCAGCGATCGCAATCACGCATAACACGCGCAGAAACGCCGGCCAGCGCGGGCCGATTGCAAGCGTGGGTACCAGCCAGCGCGCGAACGTCGAAAACCAGAGCCGCGGCGAATAAAGGCATAGCATCGCCTCGCCAATGACGATCACGGCGGGTGCCACGATGAGAAAATCGAACCCGTCGAACAGCGCCTCGTTGCCGCCTGTAAAACGCAACCGCCCGGTGATGATATCGACGCCAACGGTGGAGATGAGCAAGCCGATCAGCACCATCCCCGCCGCGCGCAGATGCGAGCGGCGCGCGAAGGCCACCGCCATTGCAAGCAGAAGAAAAATGGTCGCGGCATATTCCGGCGGCCCAAGCAGCAGGAAGTGCCGCGCGAAATACATCGCGAGCCCAATGTTGATCGCAATAGCAATGACGGCCGCCGCAAGCAGCGTGAGCCATGTCCAGCGGAACGGCGGCAGCCCGCGCGTAAGCCGGCTAACCGACATAAGCAGCACACCGAGGGCGCACATGGAGGTTGCAAGGAGTGCGGGGAAAAACTCCGCGCTCGCAAATTCGCGAAACCCCGCGCCGTAGCCGCCGAGCAGAACCGCAACCCCGATCAGGATCAGCAACGCACCGAGCAGAAGGTTCGACACCTTCTCGCCGTAAAGCACCAAGCCAGCC
>JAKFYO010000089.1 GCA_021730825.1 Hyphomicrobiales bacterium | reverse complement strand
GATCGCGCAATGGGCGGTCGAAGTTCGCATCGCAAGCCCGTTGGCCGCGCCCGGTCCGGTCGCGGGCAATATCCCCGAGCTTCCACGGGCTGCCTTCGGTTCTCATCTGTGGCTTGGCGGTGCGCTCGCGGTGCTGTTCGGCGCCGCAGGCTTCCTCGCACAGGAGCGGACGAAGAGCGCGACACAGTCGATCCTCTGGGCCGCGTCGGCGGTTATCGCGCCGATCGCGATCATGGCGGCCCTCTATTATCGGATCGCGGTGTGGGAGCGTTCGATACCTTTCGCGGGCGTCGCGCTCGTGCTTGCCGCGATCTACGCTTACGCCACCGAAATGCTTTCCAAGTGCGCGGTAAAGCCGGGCTCAGCCTCGGCTGCCGCGATTTTCGCAACCGGCTCGATCATCTCGCTCGCGCTTGCGCTTAGCTTCGCGCTCGAAAAAGGCTGGCTCACGGTCTCGTTTGCGCTGATGGCGGCCGGTATCGCGTATGTGCAGAGCAAGCGGCCGCTGCCGTTCCTGCGTTGGCTCGCCGCCGCCGCATGTGCCTTTGTGGTTGCGCGTATTGCGTATGACCCGCGCATCGTCGGCAACGATCTTGGCACGACGCCGATCTTCAACTGGCTGTTATGGGGCTACGGCATTCCGGCGTTGTCGTTCTGGACGGCCGGCTGGCTGTTGCGGAAACAGAAGGACGATTTCCCGTCGCGCTTCGCGGACTCGCTCGCAATCCTCTTCACCGCGCTCTTCTTCTCGTTGCAGATCCGGCACTACGTGAACGGCGGGGATATCTATAAAGACACCGCACCGTTCGCCGAGTTCGCGATGCACGTCATCGTGGGTCTCGCCATGACGATCGGACTCGAGCGCACGCGGATGGTGACGAAGAACATCGTGCACGATCTTGGCGCGAAAATTATCGGCGGCCTGAGCTTCCTCGGAATCTATTTAGGCCTGCTCCTGTTCGCGAACCCGTTTTTCAACGGAGAGCCGGTAGCAGGCGGGCGCTACATCAACACGTTGACGCTCGGCTATCTCGTACCTGCGGTCTTGGCCGGAGTTCTCGCACTCGTCTATCAAAAAACGCGCGATGAAAGCTATCGCGGCTTCGCAGGCATTACCGCCGTCGTGCTTGCGATGGCTTATCTCACGCTGCAAATCCGCTTCCTGTTCCAGGGCCCGCAGCTCGACCGTTTCGGCGCGAGCGATGCCGAGCTCTACACCTACTCCGCAGTGTGGCTCGGCTTCTCGGTGCTGCTGTTGCTGATCGGCATCGTGCGGGCCTCGAAGGCGGCGCGGCTTGCTTCGGCCGCCGTCATGCTCGCGACGATCGCCAAGGTCTTCTTTATCGATCTCGCGGGACTGACCGGGGTCTGGCGGGCGCTCTCGTTTATCGGCCTCGGCATCGTGCTGGTTGGAATCGGGCTGCTTTATCAGCGGCTACTGTTTCCGAAGCGGCCAGCCGCCGCGCCGACACCTCCGCAAACCGAATCTTAAGGCTTACAGCGCGTTAATCGCCTGTGGAGAAGCCGCGCATTTGCGCGGCCTCTCTCCATTTGGCGTGCGGCGTTCGTTGACGACCATAGGGTCCCATGTTATCCCAAATTATCCCGCTCCGGTTTGAGGCCGATGATCCGGTGGGGTGGCGAGAGGGCTTCTCGCTGCTCCCGAGTTCGCGCGCCTTGAGAGTTGGGTGGTGTCGTTGCGTTCGGTGTTCCGATGAACCGCTTTCTGTCGACATTCACGATGCGCCTCGACGCCAAAGGCAGAGTTTCCATTCCCGCGCCATTTCGTGCCGCGCTTGCGCGCGACGGGCACGAAGGCTTGTACTGTCACCCGGCGCTGGACCGGCCGGCGGTGGATGCGGGCGGCTCGGCACTACTCTCGGAAATCGAATCTTTGATCGACCGCTATCCGCCGTTCTCGGAGGAGCGCGAGGAATTTTCGGCGGCCTTGTTCGGCAGGAGCGAGACGCTGAAGCCGGACTCGGAAGGCCGCATCATGCTGACCGACTCTCTGAAGGAACACGCGCAGATTTCGGACGCAGTGACCTTCGTGGGTCTCGGGCACAAGTTTCAGATGTGGGAGCCTACGCGCTTCCAATCGCATTTAACGGACGCGACCGAGAAAGTGCGCGCCTTCAAGCGGGCACTCGGCGCTTCAGGGAAACCTTCCGGAGCATCGTCGGGATGATCGCGGGCCGCAGCCGCCCGGAAACGGGCGCTGCTGGCGGACCGGCTCGCCATCTACCCGTGATGCTCCGGGAGGTCGTTTCCTCCCTTAAACCCAAAGACGGCGGCAAATATATCGACGCGACCTTCGGCGCGGGCGGGCACACGCGCGCGCTCTTGGAAGCTGCGAACTGCAAAGTGCTCGGCTTCGATCGCGACCCGCGTACGGTCGCGGACTCGTTCGGCGCGGTCCACGAATTCGGCGGGCGTCTTACCGTGGTCGAGGCGAATTTCTCCGAGATGCTCGAGATCGCGCCGAAGCACGGCTTCGATCAGGTCGACGGCATCCTGTTCGACTTCGGCGTTTCCTCGATGCAGCTCGATGAAGCCGAGCGCGGCTTCTCGTTCCGCTTCGACGGCCCGTTAGATATGCGCATGAGCGCGAGCGGGGTTTCCGCTGCCGATGTCGTCAACAAATACGACGAGCGCGATCTTGCGCGCATCATCTCCGTGCTCGGAGAAGAGAAGAAGGCGAAGTTCGCGGTGCGAGCGATTATCGACGCGCGCAAGGAAAAAGAAATCACGCGTACCGGCGAGCTTGCCAAGATTCTGCGCGAAGCCATTCACACGAAGCCCGGCGACATCGACGCCGCGACCCGCACCTTCCAGGCGCTTCGCATCTACGTGAACGACGAGCTTGGCGAGATCGGACACGGTTTGCTTGCAGCCGAACATCTCCTGAAAGCGGGCGGTGTGCTGGCCGCGATTTCGTTTCATTCGCTCGAAGATCGTCTGGTGAAGACATTCATCACTTCGCGTTCGCAGGCGCCGGCGACTTCACGCCATGCGCCGGAAGTGAAGGTGGCGCCTCCGAGCTTCAAGGCAATCTCGCGCAAGGCGCTGGTGGCCGGGGAAGATGAGTTGAAGATCAATCCGCGTGCGCGCTCGGCGAAGTTGCGGATTGCGGAGCGCACCGAAGCCACCACGCATGCGAGCGATCCGCTCGCGGTGCTGCTCGATAAACTTCCCTCGCTCGAGGGAGCGCGCTGATGCTGCGCCTTCTTCATTGTCTGATGGTGATGGGGCTGCTCGCGGCGGCAGGCTATGTCTATGACATTAAGTATCGCGCGACCGGCGAAGCACAGCAGGTCCAGAAACTGCGAAACGAAATTCGTAACGAGAAGGACCGGATTGCATTCGCGCGCGCCGATTGGGCGAAGCTGTCGTCGCCGGACCGCATTCAGGAACTCGCTGCGCGCCATCTCAAGATGAAGCCCGTCGAAGCCCGCCGCTTCGGCAGTGTCGGCGCGTTGCCGGAGCGTCCGAAGCCCGCCGACGCCATCGGCGATATCCTGCAGAATCTCCCCGTGGAAAATCCGAACGATATTCCCGACCAGACGCCGACCGGATCGGTGGAGCAACAGTAATGCGTAACTTCGCCACTCTCCGCGGCATGTTCTCGCGGTTCTCGCTGCGCAAATCCGGCGCGGGCGTTGCGCGAGCGCGTATCATTCTTCTTCTGTTGTTGTTCGTCGGCGTCTATGGCGTGATCGCGGCAAGGCTCATCTATTTCGGTGTCGCGCCCGAGGCTTCCGCTTCCCAAAAGGCGCGTGCGGCGGAAGCAGTCGCACAGGCGCGTCCCGATGTCGTGGACCGCAAGGGCCGGCTGATTGCGACCGACGTGCGCACGCCTTCCTTGTTCGCGGAGCCGCAGCGGATCATCGACGTGGATGAAGCGACGGATCTTCTTCTGAAGACGCTGCCCGATCTCGATCGATTGGAATTGCGCACGCGGCTTCGCTCTAAGCGCTACTTCGCCTGGCTGCGGCGCGAAATCACGCCGGAACAGCAGAAGGCGATCTATCGCCTCGGCCTTCCGGGCATCGGCTTCCTGAAGGAATATAAGCGCGTCTATCCGAACGGACCGCTGGCCGCGCACGTGCTCGGGCAGGTCAACGTCGACAATCAAGGCATTCTCGGACTTGAGAAGTGGATCGACACCGGCGGTTTGAGCGCGCTGCATCTCGCGGGCTTTGCCACCAACCACAATCTTCAGCCGGTCGAGATCGCGCTCGATCTCGACGTGCAGCAGGCGGTCCGCGACGAACTCGTCATCGCTAAGGACCGCTTCAAGGCGCAGGCCGCGAACGCGCTCGTGGTCGATATTCATACCGGCGAAATCGTCTCGATGGTGTCGCTGCCGGATTTCGATCCGAACAAGCCGAGCTCGCCGAAAGATCCGTCG
>JAKFYO010000012.1 GCA_021730825.1 Hyphomicrobiales bacterium | reverse complement strand
CGTGAATATCCTCGGCCTCACCGAAAGCGGGCGCGAAGGCGATAGCGTTTATCTGCGCGCCTATGACGATTACGAATTCCATTCGTTGAAGCTGACCGCCTCGAAGACCACCGGCATCGCGCATGTCGGCTATCGTGCATCGAGCGAGCAGGGGCTCGCGCGCCGTGTTGCCGCAATCGAAAAGATGAACTGCGGTATCGGCTGGACCGAAGGCGATCTTGGTCACGGCAAGTCCTATCGCTTCAACGATCCCGACGGACACATCTTCGAAATCTATTTCGACACCAGGAAATATCAGGCGCCGGAAGCCGAAAAGCCCTCGTTGAAAAATCAGGCGCAGCGTTATCACGGGCGCGGCGTCGGCGTGCGCCGGATCGATCACTACAATCTGCTCGCACAGGATGTCGGAAAGATCCGCGAGTTTCTGCCGGCCGCACTTGGCAGCCGCGTCACCGAGGAAATCCTGCTCAACGACGGTTCGTACGGCGGCTGCTGGTTCACGGTGAACAATAAGAGCTACGACGTCGCCTATACGCGCGACCACACAAAAGAGCGCGGGCGCTTCCATCACATTACTTATGCAGTGGACCAGCGCGAATATGTGCTGCGCGCAGCAGATGTGTTTCTCGAGAACGGCGTCTTCATCGAAACCGGCCCGCACAAACACGCGATCCAGCAGACGTTTTTCCTGTATGTCTACGAGCCTGCCGGAAATCGCGTGGAGGTCGCGAACGCCGGCGCACGCCTGATCCTCGATCCGGACTGGAAGACCGTCACCTGGACTGAGAACGAGCGCAAAAAAGGCCAGGCATGGGGGCTGAAGACGATCGAAAGCTTCCATACGCACGGCACGCCGCCGGTCGAAAGCCGTTAAAATTTTCGATAATTATTTCAAGAGTTTTGCGCTCTCCCGCCGCGCCGGTAACCGTACAATTTAAGCGCTTGTTAGCGGCCTGCCTGCTAATGCCGTTACATGAAGTTTACCCTGGCACTGATGTCGGAGCTTGAGGACGCGCTGCAAAGCGGAGCGCCGGAGCGCCGCGTCGATATGCTCCGCCGCATCACCGACCTGTTTCTGAGCGACGCCAATCGCCTGAACGAACAGCAGGTCGGGGTCTTCGACGAAATTCTGGTGCATCTCGCGCATCGCATCGAAGAGCGTGTGCTCTCGCAGATCAGCCTCAAATTCGCGCCGGTGAAGAACGCGCCGAAGAACATGATTTCGCTGCTCGCGCACGACGACAACATCGCGGTCGCGGGTCCGGTGCTCTCGCAGTCCGATCGCCTTGCCGAAAAGGACCTGATCGATATTGCGAAGTCGAAAGGCCAGACTCATCTGCTTGCGATCGCGATCCGCGCACAGTTGAGCGAGTCGATCACCGATATTCTGATCGAGCGCGGCGACAAACGCGTCGTCGGCAAGCTCGCGAAGAATACCGGCGCGCGCTTCTCGCGCGTAGGCTACGAGACCATCGTCAATCGCGCCGAAGGCGACGACGAGATGACGGAAAGCCTCGGCCTGCGAATCGACATCCCGCTTTCGCTCTTGAAGCAGCTCCTGATGAGCGCGACCAATCTTGTGCGCTCACGTTTGCTCGCGACCGCCGACCCCGAGAAGCAGAAACACATTCAGGAAGCGATGATGGCGGTTGCCGAGGAGCTCGGCCTCGGCGCATTCGGCTATCGCGACCTGGCCGCTGCCGAAGGCGTGGTGAAGCGGCTCAACCGCGAAGGCAGACTGAACGAGCGCGTATTGCTCGGCTTCGCGCAGCAACGTAAGTTCGACGAAGTTTCTGCGACCCTTGCACTCTTCTGCGTCGTGCCGGCTGAGTTCGTCGCAAACCTTTTGCAGGACGATCATCACGTCGGCCTGCTTGTTGCCTGCAAGGCCGCGAGACTCGGTTGGCCGACGGTGACCGCAATTCTCGCTGCCGGGTTTTCGAACCACGGTCTGTCGGGCAAGGCGCTCGAAGCGGCCGAGAAATCCTACCTGTTGTTCTCGGAACTCTCCGCGCAGCGCAAGCTGCAAGTCATGCTCTCACGCGTGACCGAGAAGCAGGCGAGCTGACACTTCCAAAATTTCGGATGAATGGTGGGCGCGACAGGGATTGAACCTGTGACCCCTCCCGTGTGAAGGGAGTGCTCTACCGCTGAGCTACGCGCCCGATACGCCGGTGTGTAAGGAACGCCACGACGGCGTGTCAAGCAAGCTCTCTAGCCGCCCATTAAATCCATCACGGCAGCGGGCAAATCTTCGTATTTGTGGATCAGCCGGTCTGCGCCGAGCGCGGCCGGCGGAATGTCCGTGTAGCCAAACGAAACGGCGATCATCGGAATCTCCGCCGCCTTCGCGGTGATCACGTCCGTCTCGGAATCTCCGACCAGCACCGCGCGTTCCGCACTGCCGCCCGCGTGTGCGATCGTCTCCGTAAGATGGCGCGGGTCGGGCTTCTTGAACGCGAAGCTGTCGCTGCCGGCAATGAAAGCAAAACGGTCGGCAAGTTTTAACCCGTCAAGGAGCTTCACCGCATAGCGCTCCATCTTGTTCGTGCAAACGGCGAGGATGGCGCCTTCGTCCGCGAGCCGCGTGAGCGCTTGTTCGACACCGGGAAAGGGGAGCGAGTGATCTGCGATGTGATCCTCGTAATGGATCAGGAACTGCCGCAGCATCGCGTCGACTTTTTCCTTCCCGAATTTGACTTGGGAATGCGCGAGCGCCCGCTCGATCATCGCGCGCGCGCCGCTGCCGATAAAATTCCGCGCTTCGTGATCGTCGGGCGGATTCAAGCCTTCCTTCTCGAGCGCAAAGTCGAGCGCCCGCAACAGATCGGGCGCGGTATCGACGAGCGTGCCGTCCAGGTCGAATGCGATGGTGGGGCGCATGGAAAGCTGGGTAGCGTAAAGCGCGGCCAGTGGCGAGTGCGGTTTCGTGCGTGCTACAAGATGGCCGATCTTTTCCGAAAGATGAGACTTTATATGAATGCCGATGCGCTGAAGCGCGAGTCCGCCCGCCGCGCGCTGGAATATGTGAAGCCCGGCATGAAGCTCGGTCTCGGTACCGGATCGACCGCGGCCCATTTCGTCGATCTTTTGGCGGAGAAGATGCGGAGCGGGCTTTCCATTGTCGGCGTGCCCACCTCCGAGGCGACCCGGAAGCAGGCCGAGGGTCTCGGCATCCCGCTGACCACGCTCGACGAGACGCCGGAGCTCGATCTCACGGTCGATGGCGCCGACGAACTGGATTCATCATTAAGCCTCATCAAGGGCGGCGGGGGCGCTCTTCTGCGCGAGAAAATCGTCGCCAGCGCGTCGCGCGAAATGATCGTGGTCGCAGACGAAAGCAAGGCCGTAGCAGCGCTTGGCCGCTTCCCGCTGCCGATTGAGGTCATCGATTTCGGGCTGGAGGCGACCCGGCGCGCGATTGCCGCAGTTTCCAGCGTCTCCGGCTGCTCCGGCGACCTGAAATTACGCAAGAAAGCCGACGGCCATGTTTTCGTCACGGATCAGGGACACGTGATCCTGGACGCACATTTCGGCCGGATCCCGGATGCTGCGGTGCTTGCCAAGGGACTTGCGCAAGTACCCGGCGTCGTGGAACACGGCCTGTTTATCGGACTGGCGACAAGGGCCATCCTCGCGGGTAGCGAGGGTATCCGTGTCATAGAACGGTCCTAAGAATTCACGGGAAGGAGTTTGAGATGGTTACTTTGGCAATCCGCGCCGCAAGGGCGGGCGCAATCCTCGTTGCCCTGTTTGGCTTCGTTGCGGTCGCGCAGGCACAGGCCCCGAGCGCGGCACAGCAGAAGCTGGCGCGGCAAGTAGTCGACATGTCGGGCATCGTCCGCGGCTTCGAAGGCGCCGTTCCGCAGGTCTTCAATCAGGTCTACCAGACCTACATCCAGCAGAACCCCGATCTCTCGAAGGAGATCGCGACGATCCTGCAGGATCTGATTCCCGAATACGAAAAACGCAAGGATGAGATCGCCGCGATCATCGCGCGGGTCTATGCCGAGAAGTTTACCGAGTCCGAGTTGAACGACATCGTTGCTTTCTACAATACCCCGACCGGCAAGAAATTCGTCGGCACCACCGGCGACATCGGCCGCGACTCGCTCGCCAAGATTCAGGAGTGGAGCGTGCAGGTGAACAAGCAGCTCACCGACCGCCTCAAGGCCGAGATGAAGAAAAAAGGTCACACCATCTAAGCGGTATTGAAACTTCTCGTGAATTTTAGGCCGGGCGGACGCTGTTCCGCCCGGCTTTTTTTATCGCTACAAGACAGCGCGGACTGAAGGAGTAGCGGGCTTGGCGGATTTCGACTTTGATCTTTTCGTGATCGGCGGCGGCTCGGGCGGGGTGCGCGCCGCGCGTATTGCGGCAACGCATGGCGCTCGCGTCGCCATTGCCGAAG
>JAKFYO010000077.1 GCA_021730825.1 Hyphomicrobiales bacterium | reverse complement strand
AAGAATAATTCCATGATTGAGCTTGTGCTGAAGCATAACGGCACCGATCGCTTCACGATTCCGGTAGCAACACAGGCTGCGAGTGCGAAAGAACCGCAACCCGAATTATACGACATGTCGCCTGCCGGACCGCTTCGCCTGCTCCGCGCATTACAGGCCGGGCAGTTTGCGTGGCTATTGCCGTTTGCGATTGCCGGAATTGTTTTTGCTTGGCGAGGATCGCGCACGCAGCGCATTGTCGTCGCGCTCCTGACCGGATGGCTTTTGAGCTACTGGATCGTATTCAGCGCGGCTAGCGGTCCATTCCATACTTATTATCTCGCGGCACTCGCCCCGCCGCTCGCGGCACTCGCCGGCATCGGCGCATCGGAAGCGTGGCGGCGTTATCAACATGGCGAGCGCTTTCTTGTACCTGCGCTCCTCATCCTCACCGCACTTTGGCAAGCGTGGTTGCTCTACGGGCAGATTGGCGCCTCCCTGCCTGCGTGGCTGTTCTTAATCGTCACTGTGGCGATGCTGATGGTCGCCGCGGCGGCCTACTTGTTCTGGACGGGAGCGGTCCGTGCGCGGCCGGCATTTGGTTTATTTCCGTCTTTTGCCTTGCTTGCGCTGCCGCTTACCGCTGCCCTGAGTGTCGTTCTGATCAGGCCCAATGTCGTAGCGCCTATCGCAACGCTCGCGGAATTTCGCGAAGCCAGGCAGCCGGAAGATATCGCGCGAGCGGACCCGCGCCGCAGAGATCTGGCGCGCGCAAAACTGATTGCCTTCCTGAGTGAGCAGCATAAGCAGGAAAAATTTCTTGTTGCCGTCGAGAACGCCTTGATCGCCGGGCCTATTATCATCGCCACCGGAAAGCCCGTAATGACGGTTGGCGGCTATCTCGGCATCGATCCCATTCTCACTTCAGAGAAGCTCGCGGTCCTGGCGGCGCGCGGCGACATTCGTTTCGCGATGATCGGCGGACTCTCCCTCACCAAGCGTAATCAGCCGGGTGAGATTGCAATGCGCGAATGGATCGCGAAGCACGCAACACGCGTCGATCCGCTGTTGTGGAGTACGACGCCGCATATGGCGGGGAAAACATTCCGCATTCGGATTGGCGGCGTGCTGACCGAGATGACCTACCCCGAGCTTTACGATCTGCGGCCGCAGACGGCGCGCTGACCAACCTTTCCATTTCATTACAATCCGGTAACTGCCGGCTTACGTAAGTTTCATTTGAAACTCGCAATCGGCGCGCCCATCCTTATCTCTATCGGGAGATGCTTCCCTGGGAGAAACTTGCGCCATGAAGAAAATCGTCATTGCCGGCGTTGCCACTGTCGCGCTCGTCGGCACCGGCCTCGGTGTTGCCGCCTATGCGCACGGACCGAAGAAACAATCTTTTGAGGACCGCTTCGACCGCGTGATCGAACGCGTCCAGTATGGCGACCACAAAGGCTGGCGTGGACCTCGCAAGCCGCTCAGCGCCGAAGATCGCGCCGCCTTCCTCGACGCACGAATTGCCGCCGTGAAAGCCGGGCTGAAGCTCTCCGCCGAACAGGAAAAGCTCTGGGGTCCGGTCGAAAACGTCACGCGTGAACTCGCCAAGAAGTGGGGCGACCGTTTCGCCGCCCGCCGCGAGGAAATGCAGAAGCGCCGCGAAGCGATGAGGGACAATAAGGAGCCGCCTGCAATCGATCACGTCGATCGCCTTCGCAAGCGCGCGGACTCGCTCGCGGAACGCTCCGTTGACCTGAAGCGCTTTGCCGATGCCGCGCAGCCCCTTTACGCGACGCTTGATGAAGGCCAGAAGCGCCGCTTGCAGACGCTGATCCAGCATCGCCGCGCCGGCATGATGCACCGCTGGCACAATCGCGATCGCGATGACGGACCGCGCCGCGGATAATTACGAGATCGGAAGCCTGTCGCGACCTCCAAAGGGTCATTCTCTCCATCCTTGATGCGACGCTTCTGTAGTTGGGCCGCGAGATGCCCCCCTCGCGGCCCAACGCTTTTTCCCCAGTTGCCACTTTCTGCCCTTAATCACGACAATTTTACTCCACGTTCCCCGCGCCAAATCCTCCGCATTAGGGTGGAAAAGATTCGGGGGTACGAGGGATGCAGGCATTCCGCGCCGTTGCACTGTCATTTTTCTTTATTGTTACGTCTGCGAGCGCACAGGAAGCCATCCCGGTCGTCAGTCTAATTGCGAAAAGGTCTGTTGAGCTCGACTCCAGCCGCATCGCACTCATCAAAAACAATTTGCGAATAGCCGACTATCAGGAAGACGAGTGGACGAAATTCGAGATCGCCCTCAAGGGGCTTTCTCGCGAGCGAGCCTACCGGAAAGCGACCTTGATGGTCGAAAACGACAAACGCACCTCGCCGCTGAGCCCCGCAGAACTTCTGACCAGACAGGCGGAAGCGCTGAAGCAGCGCGCCCGCGATATGCAGGTGCTCGCGCAAGCCGCCGAACCGCTCTACTTCACGCTCGACAACGAACAGCGAAAACGTGCCGACGAACTGGTGCGTGTGTTCGCGCAGCGCCTCTTCGTGGACGATGATCCGCGCTACCGGCGCGCGCGAAGCTACTGAACAATTTCCTGGCACCCGCAGCGCCTGAAACAAAATGGCGGGCTGTGCGTTTCTCCTCGTTGAGAGGAGAATTTGCCCATGAAATTGCCGATGAAACGACTTGCCCCGCTCGCACTCGTACTTCCACTGGCCGCTGCCCTCGCCTTGCCGGCGGCAGCGCAGACGAACGACCCGAACCGTCCGACAATTACGCAGCTTGTCGCGCAGGACGAGGCACGGATCGCGCAGCTAAAGGCCAATCTTCGCATCGCGCAGGATCAGGAAAGCGAATGGGGCCGCTTTGAAACGGCACTCAAGGACATCTCAAAGAAGCGTGCCGAGCGCCGCATTGCGCTGATGGATGAATGGGACAAGCGCGAAACCGAACGCGACCGCAAACCAATGGGTCATATCGAAGCGCTTCGTAAGCACGCGGACGCCCTGACCATTCGCGGAGATGAAATCCGCGCCATCGCAGACGCCGCCGAGCCGTTCTCCGAGAAGCTGAATCCCTGGCAGCGTCAGCAGGTGGACCAGATCATCCGCACTTATGTGCAGACGCCCTTTATTCCCGAAGACCCGCGCCGCCGGAATTATTGAGCCTTTGAAGAATGTATAACGGACCGCCGCTCATCTCGGATTCATCCGAGATGAGCATTTTTTGTATGCGCAAATCGGCTGAAGCCGGCTTGCGACACGAGGCCCGTTTGCTTTGCGAAGCGCGCTAACGTAGCTGGTGCCATGACCCAGGAATTGACCGCCCTCGCATTCGCGATTCTGCTCGGCTTCGTCCATCTGTTCGCAGCAGGAAACGCTTCCACCCAAATCCGTGGCATCAAATGGAATGCCGGTCCGCGGGACAATAACCCGCCGCCGTTGCCGCCGGTCGCAGCAAGGCTCGACCGCGCATTCAAAAATTATCTGGAGACGTTTGCGTTCTTCGCGGCGGCCGTTCTCATCGCGCATCTTGCAAACCGCCACAACGCGCTGACCATCAACGGCGCCTGGCTCTATCTGCTCGCGCGCCTGGTGTATCTGCCGGTCTATGCCGCGGGAATTCCGATGATCCGCTCGGCGATATGGCTCGCGGGCACGGCAGGAACCTTCATGGTTCTCGCGGGACTTTATTGGCCCTAGAAATAATTTTTGAACTGAAATTACTGCGGCGGCTTATAAAGTCCGCGCAGATTTCCTTCGCTCCAGAACACATCGTCCACGCGCCAGCCCTTTGGCGTCAGCACAAGCGCGAGGCGCACCGTCACTGCCTTGCCGAAGTTCTTGAAGCTCGCATTGGCAATCGCGCCTTTGCCGTTGTCTTGGGTCTGTACCGTAATGACCGGATCGGTAATCTCCCAATCCTGCCCGTCAACGAAAGGGTCGCCATTGAGCAGCGGCGCTTCCTGCTGCCTCTCGGCTTCTTTCGCATCCTTATCGATCAGTTCGACCAGCGGCGGTGTGAAGTAGAGTTCGAGCGCATCGCGCGAATTGAGATCGATGCTTGGCGTGTTCTTGCCGAGATACTGCTTGTAGATGTTCTCGACGAAGGTTTTTGCATCAGGCGATTGTGCCTCTGCGGGAAAAACAAAAAACGAAATTGCCGCAAGCGCGGCCAGCCACCGGCACTGCATGCTTATACCGCGACTGCCGCCTTGATCGCGGGATGCGGTTCGTAATTCTCGAACGCGATGTCTTCATAGCGGAACGAGAAAATATCTTTCACCGCCGGATTGAGCTTCAGCGTCGGCAGCGCCCGCGGTGCGCGCGAAAGCTGCAACTCCGCCTGCTCGCGGTGATTGTTATAGAGATGCGTGTCGCCGAACGAGTGCACGAACTCGCCAGGCTTGAGCCCCGTCACCTGCGCCACCATGT
>JAKFYO010000233.1 GCA_021730825.1 Hyphomicrobiales bacterium | reverse complement strand
GTTCTGGCTAGTGAAGCCCTCGGCAACGAGCTGGAAAATCTCGGTCTGGCGGGGCGTGAGCCGCGCGAACCGCTCCCGCAATTCATCCTGCGAGCGCGACGAAGTGATATTCTCGTGCATGCGCGCAAGCCCGCGATTGATAGCCGCTACAAGCTGCGTATCGTCCACCGGTTTCTCTATGAATTCCTCTGCGCCGGCTTTGATAGCGGCAACCGCCATCGGAATGTCTGCGTGGCCCGAAATCAGGATGACGGGGAGCGAAATACCGCGCGTACCAAGCTCGCGGACAAGCTCGATGCCGTCGGTGCCGGGCATCCGCACGTCGGCGACGATGCATGCGGGCCGCGTCGAATCGATATCCTTCAGAAACACGTCCGCGGATTCGAATTTCTCTGTGTCGAAGCCGAATACGCTCAGCATTTCGCCGAGCGCTTCACGCACCGATTGCTGGTCGTCGATCACATAAATCACGGGCCCTGCCATTCTTAGCTACCCCGCTTTGCTTCCAGCAGGATCGTGAAACGAAATTCGGTCGCGCCCGGCGCGTGCGAATGAAGCCAGATCTTGCCGCCATGCGCTTCGACAATAGACGTGCAGATCGGCAGTCCGAGTCCAAGGCCTTCTTGCTTCGATGTCATTAGCGGTTCGAACAGCCTCTGTGCGGTCTCGTCGTCAATTCCGGGTCCGTTATCCAATACGCTAAATTCGACGCGGTCGGGTGTGAAAAGTTGCCGCGCTCCGATCTCGATCGTGCCTTCGCGTTTGGCGGCGCTGATGGCATCGATGCTGTTGCGGATCAGGTTCAGCACGACTTGCTGCAACTGCACACGGTCGCCGAACACCGGCGGAAGACCGCGCGCCGGCGTAAGCGAGAGCCTGATGCCCTTGGCCGCGGCATCCGCGCTTGCGAGCATGAGCACGTCCTCGAGTACAGTTGGCACGTCAACGGTGCTGACGCGGGGATGGCCGCGACGGAGAAAGTCGCGCATCCGCCGCACGATGCCGCCGGCATGATCTACCTGCGCGATCATGTTCGTAAGATTGGTGTCGGCGCGCGGCAGATCGGCATCGGGCCTGCGGATCAGTTCCTGCGCGGAGCGGGCGAGCGCGCGCGCGGCCGTCATCGGCTGATTGATCTCATGCGCGAGTGCGGAGGCCATGCCGCTGACCAGCGTGAAGCGGGCTGCCTGCGTTGCTTCCGCCTCCTTTTCCTTGAACCGGCGTTCGGCTTCGCGTGCGTGTTCTTCGGATCGTTCGCGTTCGCTCACCACCGCGCCGACGACGAGACCGGTGGTCGTAAGCACGAGCATCAGAAGTTGAAACTCCGTGAAGGTGCGCGTGTCGGCGGAGAAGAACTGAAGCACACCGACGAGCCCAAGCTGTGCAAGCGCGAGCGCGACGCAAGCCCCATCGAGACCATAGCGAAGTGCTGCAAGCACCACCGGCAGGAATAACAGATAGAAAAACTTTACGCCGCTGATCGCGCCGGCGCTTGCGATGATCCAGAGCGAACCGAAGATGAGTGCGATGTAAAGCGCGACTTCCAGCGCCAGCAAGGGAGACAACGCCGGCAGCGGATGCTTGTGCAGAATACGCAGGACGAGGGGAGTGACGACGGCGATCCCAATGGTGTCGCCGACAAGAAGCGGAACGAGCGCAATGACGACGTCCGACCAGTTCAGACCGGGCTCGAGTTCGAGCATTACGGATAGAAGCAGGGTGGCGAGCAACGCGCCGAACAGCCCGGCGCCAAGAAGTGCCGCAACGTCACGTAGTTCGACCAGACGCACGTCGAGCCGGAATCTGTTTCGGGCGAGTACAGTCGCCCCTGTGTAAACGCTTGCGATGATCGCCGCGACGCCGAGTATGATCGGCCATTGCAGGTTGGTCTTGAGTACCAGCGTTTCGGATATCACCACGCCTATGAAGAGCACGGCTCCATAGATCGGCCCGCCGAAAATCATGAGTGCGAAGACGGCGCCAAGACCGGGGTTCCACGGCGTAATCGGCACACCTTTATATTCGTGGATAAAGCTCAGCCACTCGAGCGCGACATAGGCGGCCAGAAACGTGAGCGCTGCCGCGATTTGGCCCACGCTGTGCTGCGTAAACAACGAGGCGGACGCAGTGCCCGCCCTGGGCCGGGCTTGGTCCGGGGCTTTCATGTCGCAGAGCCCTGCATTTCGTGCCTTTCCATGGCTACAGTAGTATCACGGGGAGGCGAACTGCGCGAAGACGCGGGCGCAACAGGGAGACTGGGCGGTGACGAAATTCCTGCTGGCAATCGATCAGGGCACGACCTCGTCGCGGGCCATTCTGTTCCGTGCGGACTTGTCGATCGCCGCGATCGGGCAACAGGAGTTCGCGCAGCATTTTCCGGCATCCGGCTGGGTTGAGCACGAACCGGACGACCTTCTGCGGACGACTTTGGAAGTCTGCCGCGAGGCAATGGCCAAGGGCGGCGCATCGGCGAAAGACATTGCCGCCATAGGCATTACTAACCAGCGCGAGACCACCGTGGTGTGGGACCGCAGCACCGGAAAGTCTATTCATCGCGCGATTGTCTGGCAGGACCGGCGCACCGCCGCGCGCTGCGATGAACTAAAAAAAGGCGGACATGAAAGCGCCGTCGCGGCAAAGACCGGTTTGCTGCTCGATCCGTATTTTTCGGCAACCAAGCTCGCCTGGGTTCTCGATCAAGTTCCCGGTGCGCGAGCGCGTGCGGATCGCGGCGAACTCGCGTTCGGCACGGTCGACTGTTTCATTCTCTGGCATCTGACCGGAGGCGCGGTTCATGCGACCGATGCCACCAACGCTTCGCGCACGATGCTGTTCGATATTCATCGTGGCGAATGGGACGACGAGCTTCTGAATCTCTTCAAAGTGCCGCGCTCGGTGCTGCCGGAAGTTAAAGATTGCGCGGGCGACTACGGCACGACCGTCGAGACCTTATTCGGCGGCAAGATCGCGGTGCGCGGTATTGCCGGCGATCAGCAGGCGGCGACAGTCGGGCAGGCCTGTTTCAATCCCGGCATGATGAAGTCGACTTATGGCACCGGTTGCTTCGCTTTGCTGAATACGGGCGCGAACCCGGTCGCCTCCAAGAACCGTCTGCTTACTACCATCGCATATCAGTTGAACGGCAAGCGCACTTATGCACTCGAAGGCTCGATCTTCATTGCCGGTGCCGCCGTGCAGTGGTTGCGCGACGGGCTCGGCATCGTGAAGCACGCGTCCGAAACCGGGCCGCTCGCAGAAGCAGCCGATGAAAATCAGGATGTTTATCTGGTGCCTGCTTTCGTCGGTCTCGGCGCGCCGCATTGGAATTCGGAAGTGCGCGGCGCGATGTTCGGCTTGACGCGCAACAGCGGCCCGAAGGAATTCGCGCGTGCAGCACTTGAAAGCGTGTGCTTTCAGACCGCCGACCTTCTTGAAGCGATGCAGGCGGACTGGCCGCAGGCAAAAGGTGCCGCGACCGTGCTTCGTGTCGATGGCGGCATGGTCGCGTCCGACTGGACCATGCAGCGGCTCGCGGACATTCTCGCAGCACCCGTGGACCGTCCGATCGTGAAGGAAACGACGGCGATGGGGGCGGCCTATCTCGCTGGCTTGGCCGCAGGTGTATTGCCGCCGCCGGACCAGTTCGGCGACAACTGGCGGCTGGAGCGCCGTTTCACGCCGCGCATGGATGCCGCCATGCGGCAGCGCAAACTTTCGGGATGGAAAAATGCTGTGCGGAGTCTGCTTGGTGGCCGCTGAGCCTTGCGGAATTCCACACGTCGTATGAAATGGCGCCGCTCGCGTCGAGAAAAGCAGAAAGTGGTCAGGTCAAATGGAATTGCAGCGTAACGAGTTCAAGCACGCGATTGCCGCTGGCAAATTGCAGATCGGTCTCTGGAATAGTCTTTGCAGCAACATCGTCACCGAAATCGTTTCTTACAGCGGCTTCGATTGGTTGTTGCTCGACACCGAACATTCGCCGAACGAATTGCCAGCGGTAATGGCGCAACTGCAATCCGTGCAGCGCGGCACCGCGACTCCCATTGTGCGCCCGGCATGGAACGACACCGTGCTGATAAAGCGCATTCTCGATGTCGGCGCGCAGTCGATTCTCGTGCCTTTCGTGCAGAACGCCGAAGAAGCGAAGCGCGCGGTGGCTGCAACGCGTTATCCGCCGGAAGGCGTGCGCGGCATTACTGGCAGCGGACGCGCGAGCCGCTACGGCCGCACTAAAGATTATTTGAATAAAGCAAATTCTGAAATTTGTCTGCTGGTGCAAGTCGAGACGCGCGAGGCGGTCGAACAGTTGGAAGCGATCGCAGGTGTCGAGGGCGTTGATGGCGTGTTCGTCGGTCCCGCAGATCTCTCGGCATCCTACGGACACATCGGTAATCCGCTGCATCCCGATGTGCAGAAGGTAATTCAGGACGTGGC
>JAKFYO010000364.1 GCA_021730825.1 Hyphomicrobiales bacterium | reverse complement strand
GGGATAACCGCTCGTATAGGAGCTCAGTCTCCGGAATCGGGTTGCTCGCGTTCATCCGGCAATTATAGAGAGGCTATGGGCAAAAAAGCGACCGCGAAAAAACGCGCACCGGCAAAGCCGAAACCAGGCAAGAAAGCGCCTGTCGCCAGGCGCTGGGGCGAGCGCGAAGTCGCTGCGGCGTTCACGCGTTGGCAGAAGGCCAGCCCGCATCCGAAGGGCGAGCTTGAGCATGTGAACAATTTCACGCTGCTCGTCGCAGTCGTGTTGTCCGCGCAGGCGACCGATGC
Source organism: Hyphomicrobiales bacterium (assembly GCA_021730825.1). Classification (GTDB taxonomy): domain Bacteria; phylum Pseudomonadota; class Alphaproteobacteria; order Rhizobiales; family Xanthobacteraceae. The sequence continues at coordinate 4,150 of JAKFYO010000364.1, read as the reverse complement.
CGGCGTGAACAAGGCGACACGCGCGCTGTTTCAGGTCGCCGACACGCCGCAGAAGATGTTCGCGCTCGGCGAGGAGAAGCTGCGCGACTACATCAAGACCATCGGCCTCTACAAAGGCAAAGCGAAGAACGTGATCGCGCTCTCGAAGATGCTGATCGAGAAACATAATTCGCAGGTTCCGAAGACCCGCGAGGAATTGCAGGAACTGCCCGGTGCGGGCCGCAAGACCGCAAATGTCGTTTTGAACATCGCCTTCGGCGAGCCGACGCTTGCGGTCGATACCCACGTCTTTCGCGTGGGTAACCGCACCGGTTTGGCGCCAGGGAAAAATCCGCTCGAAGTCGAAATCGAACTGGATCGCGTAATTCCCCCGCGCTTCAAGACGCACGCGCATCACTGGCTGATCCTGCACGGACGCTACACGTGCCTCGCGCGCAATCCGAAATGTCCGACCTGCCTGATCAGCGATCTTTGTTTGTGGCCGGATAAGACGCTTTAGGTTCCCGCACCACGATCCGGCGGCAGAATTTCACGCGCAGGCATGTAGCGCTTGTGCCGCCGCACCATGAATGCGGTGGCGAACACCGGCGTGATGAGATTAAGCACCGGCACGCTCACGACCGCTGCGATTACGAGCCCTGAGAAAAACACCGACGCTGCGTTTTGTTGCCGCAGCCGCCGCGCTTCTTCCGGCGAACGGAAGCGCATCGCCGCCATTTCGAAAAATTCACGGCTTAAGAGATACGCATTGGCGATAAAGAACACGCCGATATTGAGAACCGGAATCACGAACCAGAGCAGGATCGCAAACAGGTTCACGATTAGCACGACACCGAAGAATTTCGCGGAGAGCAGCGCCGCGCGCGGGATCGAGAGCGGCTTGCCGGGTGCGTGTGCCGGAAACTTGGTGCGCTCAACTTCATCTGCGACATCGTCGAGAAAGATCGCTGCCATCAGTGACGTCACCGGCGCCATGGCAAAGAAGGCGAGCACCAGCGTCAGCACGCCGAGCAGGATCGCCGCGATATAGTCGTAAGGATGCGAGAGAGGCAGCAGGAATTGCAGCAGCCATTGCAAAATGCCGCCGAGCGCGATGATCAAGAGGATCGCAAGCCCGATCGATTTGAGCAGAATCTTGCGAAGCGGCGGCGAGAAGGTTTGCGCGAAAGCGCCGAAGGCGTCCGAAATCATTCCGCGATTCTACGCGGGATTACGCCTTGATTGAAGCGGCGACTTGGACCGGTTCGGGGAGTTCGGGAGCAAGCGGCGTATTACCGCTTTCCGCTAAAGGGCGGGGGACGTCCTCCCGCTCGTCTTCGGGCGGCAGCGGGCGGTTGGCCCAGCGCAGCTTGTGATAGTTGAAGCCGAGTTCGATGGTCGGCTTCACGATGCGGAAATAGGGCGAGATGTCGAAGTCGCGCGGCATATAGAGCGAGTGATGCCGGATGTGCAGGATCTCGCGGCGCTTCTCTCTGCTGTCGACGAGTTCGATCCGCGGCAGGATCGGGTAGCTCACGGATTCGAATGCCTGCGCGATCAGGCCGGAACAGATTACTTTGGTTGGCACGCCGGAGCCGAAGGAGAGCATGCGGCGGCGGAAACGCGCCGGCACCGGCACCGGGATCAGATAGCGCATGAGATCGGTGATGTTCTTCACGTCGTACTCGATGCCGAGGCGCTTAATCATGTATTCGACGACGCGCTCGCGGTCTTCTTCAGTAAGTCCGACCGGGCGGCAGACCCGCGTGTGAAACGACATGTATTTCGAAAGCGGTGCGGTGATCACGCCCTGGCCGAGATTGGCTTCGATCAGCACATGCGGCTTGCCGTCCATGCCCTTCTTGTTGAAGCGCGGTCCGACATAAAGTGCGGAGTGCGACCAGGTCGATTGCGTGAGATATTTGATGATGCCGGAGACGCGCGTGTTGCCTTCGACGAGCAATACGTCGCCCGGTTGCAGCACGGATTCGAGCGCCGACGGATCGCTCGGCGTGAACGGCTCCTGTCCCGGAGAAACCTGCTCCAGGTATTGAACGATGCGGCGGCTCAGCCAGCCGTGCGCGATATCCGTCATCTGAAAGTCCCCGCCCGGATTCTTCGGACCAGTATTTTTCCCCGGCCTGAGCCTAGCGGAACTTTGTTTCTTTGCGGTTTCACGAAGTCGAGCGTGGGGCTTCTTGCCCCCAAAACACGCGTGTTATGTTGTTGGCGTTAAAGCAGTTTTTACCATGTCCCGAACTTATCGCCGATGAAGCCCAAAGCATGGATCGCCTGGTCCAGCGGGAAGGACTCTGCCTGGGCGCTGCATCGGGTGCGGCTCAGCTGCGATTACGAAGTCGTGGGCGCGCTGACCACGATCACCGAAAACTTCGCCCGTGTCTCGATGCACGGGGTCCGGCGTGAAATTCTCGACGCGCAGCTTAAGGCCGCGAAGCTACCGCTGATACCGGTGCTGATCCCGTTTCCCTGCCCGAACGAAATTTATGAAGCGCGTATGGGCGAGGCGGTGAAGGCCGCGCGCGAGCAGGGCGTGACAAAAATCATCTTCGGCGATTTGTTTCTGGAAGACATTCGTGCTTATCGCGAGGAGAAACTGCGCGGCACCGGAATCGAGCCAGTGTTTCCGCTCTGGAAAATTCCGACCGATAAGCTCGCGCGCGAGATGATCGCGGGCGGAATAAAAGCGCGCGTCGTCTGCCTCGATCCGAAAAAGGTCCCGCGCGTACTGGCGGGAAAGGTTTTTGATGAAAGCCTGCTTGCGGCCTTGCCTGCGGGCGTCGATCCCTGTGCGGAGAACGGCGAGTTTCATACGTGTGTAATCGGCGGCCCGATGTTCGAGCGCGATCTGAACGTGAAGCCCGGCGAGGTGACGGAACGCGACGGTTTCGTCTTCGCCGACCTAACGCTGGCCTAGCGAAGTGCAGCGCCGGTCTTCTTCGATACTTCGTCCACGATCTTCTTCGCGACCGCATCGATCTCGGCATCTAGCAGCGTCTTCTCGCGCGGCTGCAAGGTGACCGCGATCGCGAGCGACTTCTTACCTTCCGGCACGCCCTTGCCTTCGTAGAGATCGAACACTTCGACGCCCTCGATCAACACCTTGTCCGCGCTTTGCGCCGCGCGAATGATGTCGGCAGCAGTCACTTGTCTGTCGACGAGGAACGCGAAATCGCGCACCACCGGCTGGAACGCCGACATCTCGAGCTTCGGCTTCATTTTCGTTGGCTTTGCCTTCTGCTCGGGCAGGCGGTCGAGGAAAACTTCAGCAACCGAAACCGGACCTTCGATGTCGAGCGCGTCGAGCGTCAAAGGATGCAACTCGCCGAAGTAACCGAGAACGAGTTTCGGTCCGAGCTGGATCGTGCCGGAGCGGCCCGGATGCAGGTAATTCGGACCACCAGCGACGATCTGCACTTTGTCGGTCGGCGCGCCGCAGGCCGCGAGAATCGCGAGTGCATCGCTCTTCGCGTCGTAAACATCGGCGCTGCCGGCCGATCCCGACCAGTGACGCCCGGCACCCGAAACTTTCGCAGCACCACGGCGCAACGAAGTTGCCGCCATCAATTGTTCTTCCGGCTTGTCGCCGAGGAAGATTTGCCCGACTTCGAACAGCGCAACATCGGCGTAGCCGCGATCCGCGTTCTTCTGCGCGGAGATCGCAAGACCCGGAATGAGGCTCGGGCGCATGTCGGAAAGATCGGATGCAATCGGATTTGAAAGCGCCAACTCAGGTTTACCGCCGCCGAAGCGCTCGGCGTGTTCCTTCGAGATGAACGACCACGTCACACCTTCGACCGAACCACGCGTTGCGAGTGCGCGCTTTGCGGCACGTGTGCGCTTCTGGAGCGTGGTGAGTACAGGTTTGCGTGCATTCTCGTCGCGCTCAAACGGCGTCTGCGGTACGCGCTCCAAGCCCGCGATGCGCACGACTTCCTCGACGAGATCGGCCTTGCCTTCGATGTCGCCGCGCCAGGTCGGCGGCGAAACTTTCAGCGTGTCGCCGGAGCCCGCGGTGGTGAAACCGAGTGCCGCAAGAATGCGCTTCATCTCTTCGGTTTTGAGTTCGATGCCGGTGAGACGCTTCGGCTCTGAGAGCGGGAAATCGATTACGCGGCTCGTGTCCGGTACTTCGCCCGCGATGAAAACTTCC
>JAKFYO010000289.1 GCA_021730825.1 Hyphomicrobiales bacterium | reverse complement strand
TGACGAACTCCTGCGGCTCGCATTCAGAAGTATTGAGCTTGCTAAGCCGAGCAACGTGACAACAAGGCCGGCCAGAAGTGCCGCTGTGAGCGGCCAACGTAAATCACTGCGATCCTGCACGAACGAAACGGCGGCCCACCCCGTGAGTTCCGATTGTAGATAGAAAATATCGATAGGAACTCCGTCCAAGTTTTTACCTTTGAACCTTCCGCTTTTTTCGCTGCGGGCCGCGGCGACTGAAGGCGCATTACGGCCTGCGTATTTGTCGTTATCGACGCTTCGCGCAAGAACGACTCCGTTGCGGTCAACGACTGTCGTCACTGTATCCTTGACGAAAGTCCCATCCTTCACCGCAGCGAGAACCTCAATCGGGTCAAGCACGACGGCGACCAAATATAGAACTCGCCCATCTTCGGAAATAGGAATCGCAACGGCAATCAGGTTCTTCTGTGCCAGCTTTGCGTAGAAAACATTTGAGATGAACGGCCGATCCGGCTTGAGTCCATCAATGACGCTTTTCTGAGAAAAACGCGCGCCTTCTTGGAGATTGGCATTGAGTGGATAGGCGGTGTTGAAGATTTGCGTGTTGCGCGCAACGTCGTGCAGCACGACCTGCCTGCGAGTGCGTTGCGCAAAGAAGCTCGCCTCCTTGTAGAACTCCTCGAATTGCCGGTGCTTAAGCCGGTCGGAGGAGATTAGATCGCGAAGTTGCTGCAGTTCGACTTCGATTTTTGAATCGACGGCAACAACGGCAAAGTGAGCTTGCGCGTCGAGCGCGGCGAGCTTTTCTTCACGGACGCGGGATATCTCTAGGCACACAGTCGCGTACGTGACGCCGGAAGCGAGCACGGCGGCGGTGATGATCAGCCAGGCTTTGGAGAGAGAAAGCGAAGAGGTACGAAACTTGAGCGTTGTCTCCACGGCACACCTAAATACCTACCCGCAGACACCATGCGTCAGAGGACTTAACCAAATGAAAACAGCACGCGCCCTTGCTGAAAAAGCATTTTCTTGAAACGTCTTAAGGCGTCGTGCGAACTGAAAAATTATGGCGGAGAGGGTGGGATTCGAACCCACGGTACGCTTGCACGCACAACGGTTTTCGAGACCGTCCCAATCGACCACTCTGGCACCTCTCCGCGCCGAAGGACCGGGTCGAGCTAGGTCCTTGTAATGGGCCGTTCCTTATCGAACGCACCCGCCGTGCACAAGTCAGGGTTTAAAATAAGAAATAGAGGAGTTTAGCGGTCGCGCCTCAGGGCAACCGCTTCACGAAATTCGAGATCTGCGGCCCGTAGGTCTTGCAGAACTTTTCTTCGTCTTTTTCGTATTCGTCGAAGCTCTTCACATAGAAGACCCGCTCCAGGCGGTTCGCATCCAGGCGGAGCTTTTTCTGCAGCGCGTTGATGAAACCGGTGAGGCGCTCGTCGTCCTTGTCGGCGATCGGCGTCTCCAGCTTGCAGCTACGGCCGGCGAGGCTGAGCCGGATGGAAGTCTCGAGCCGCTTCTGCGCCTCGCTCGCCCCCATCTTCTGCACGACGAAGGGCTTCTACTGCGCGGCGGCCACGCCCGAAGCGCAGACGAGAACAACAGCGGCAAGCAGGGTCGGGGCCTTGAATTGCATCGGAATCTCCGGCGCGGCGATTTGCGGACCGGCGACTAGATACACGAGCCGTACGGCCAAACCAGCGTTTTTGCGATCAAAAACCGTTGATTTTGGAGGCAGGCCAAGGAGGCCCCAGCAGTTCCTTGACACCCCCGGCTCCCGCCCCTATCACCCCGGCATCCAAAAAGGGCGCATGAACGACGTCCCGGCAGGCCCTGAAAGCAGGGTCTGACTGCAAGAAGCCGAGCCCATCGAGGCCGGAGAAAGAGTGAGAAACATGTTCGCGGTCATCAAGACCGGCGGCAAACAACACCGCGTTGTGGCCGACCAGACTTTGAAAGTTTACCTGCACGAGGCGAAGGTCGGCGATATCGTCACCTTCCCGGTGACGGCACACGGCGGCGACAAGCCGATTTTCGGCACCCCGCTGGTGGACGGCGCGACTGTCGCGGCGGAAGTTCTCGCCCAGCAGCATGACCGCACCGTCATCGCCTTCAAGAAACGCCGCCGCCAGAACTCGAAGCGCAAGCGCGGCTATCGCGATCAGCACACGCTGGTCCGCGTCACCGAAATTCTGCTGAACGGCGCGAAGCCCACCAAGACCGCGCGCGTAAAGCCGGTGAAGGCAAAGACCGCAGGCGAAGCGGCCGGTGAAGGCGCGGAAGCGCCGGCAAAGGCCAAAACCGCCGCGAAAAAGCCCGCAGCCAAGGCCAAGACCACCGCAAAGGCGGCTGCGAAAAAGAAGTAAGACTTAGACAGGTTTTTGGGGTATAGCGCCCCACAAGAATTCGGAGTTACTACGATGGCCCATAAAAAAGCAGGCGGCTCTTCGCGCAACGGGCGCGACTCGGCTGGCAAGCGCCTTGGCGTGAAGCGCTTTGGCGGCGAAGCCGTGCTTGCCGGCAACATCATCGTCCGCCAGCGCGGCACGAAGGTTCACGCAGGCGCCAATGTCGGCATCGGCCGTGACCACACTTTGTTTGCACTTACCGATGGCATCGTCGAGTTCAAGGCCAAGAACAAAGACCGCAACCTTGTATCGATCGTACCGATGCCGAAAGCAGCCGAATAGGCGAGACTTAAAAAGTCCCGCCGGCACTTGTCGCTCCGCGGGACCCAATAAAAAGACGGGTCTGATTTTAGGGGAGACAGGTGTCTCCCCTAAATTGTTTTAAGACTAGGAGACCCGTCATGACGTTGCAGATGGAAGCGAGCATCCCCCGCGAGAAGAAGAGCGGCCTCATCATCGAGACCGCCCGCCTTGTCATGCGCGCGCCTTCGAAGCGCGATCTCGACGGGATCGTAGAGCTCGCGAACAACGCAAAAGTCGCCGAGATGACGGCGACAATTCCGCATCCCTATACGATGCAGGATGCCAAGGCCTGGCTCGAGAAAGTCTCATCCGGACGCGGACATTCGATGGTGCTCTATGCGAAGGGCGAGACGCGCGTGCTCGTCGGCGTCGCCGGCTTCGGCCACCGCGGCGAAGAGCATAATCCCGAGATCGGCTACTGGATCGGCGAGCCGCATTGGCGTCAGGGCTTTGCCACCGAGGCGTCGCGCGCGTTGATCGACCATGCCTTCTCGGAGACCGATATCGATGCTTTGTCCGCTTCGTGCCGGATCAACAACGAGTCCTCGCGCCGCGTGATCGAGAAGTGCGGCTTCCAGTGGGTCGGCACCGGTCTCAATCAGGTGAAGGCGCTTGGCGCGTCTGTCCCTGTCGACCGCTTCGTGCTGTCGCGCAAGACCTGGGAGGCGCTCAGGGCCTGGGGTGCCACCGCTTTGCCCACGTTTACCAAAGCGGGATAATACTAAGTACCGCGTCTCGTGTTCGAATACATGAGACGCGGTTTTATCATGTGATGCCAGATGAAATTTCTCGACGAAGCCAAGGTCTATGTCCGCTCCGGCAACGGTGGCGGCGGAGCCGTGTCGTTCCGGCGCGAGAAATTCATCGAGTTCGGCGGCCCTGACGGCGGCGATGGCGGCCGCGGCGGCGATGTCGTCATCGAATGCGTATCGGGCCTGAACACGCTGATCGACTACCGCTACCAACAGCACTTCAAGGCTGGCACCGGCGTGCATGGCATGGGGAAGAACCGCGCGGGCGGACGTGGCGCGGATGCTGTTCTGAAAGTACCGGTCGGCACCGAAATTCTGGAAGAAGACGGCGAGACGATCCTTGCTGACATGACCGAAGTCGGCCAGCGCATTGTGCTGCTCGAAGGCGGCAACGGCGGCTTCGGCAACGCGCATTTTAAATCATCGACCAATCGTGCTCCTCGCCGTGCCAATCCAGGTATCGAAGGACAGGAACGTACCATTCGGCTGCGCCTGAAGCTGATTGCAGACGCAGGCCTCGTCGGGCTTCCTAATGCCGGAAAATCTACGTTCTTAGCGTCTGTAACCGCCGCGAAGCCCAAAGTCGCGGATTATCCGTTCACCACGCTTCATCCGCAGCTCGGCATCGTCCGCACCGATAGCCGCGAACTCGTGCTCGCCGATATTCCCGGCCTGATCGAAGGCGCGCATGAAGGCGCGGGCCTTGGCGATCGTTTTCTCGGGCATGTCGAGCGCTGCAACGCGCTTTTGCATCTCGTCGATGCCACGCAGGAAGATGTCGCAACGGCGTACAAAACGGTTCGGAACGAGATCGAAGCTTATGGCGGTGTCCTTGCCGACAAAACCGAGATCGTCGCGCTCTCAAAGATCGACGCGCTGACGCCGAAAAAGATCGAATCGCAGATGAAGAAGCTGCAAAAGGTCACGAAGAAAAAACCACTGGCGCTATCTTCGCATTCCAAAAAGGGAGTCACCGAAGCACTGCGCGAAATC
>JAKFYO010000171.1 GCA_021730825.1 Hyphomicrobiales bacterium | reverse complement strand
CCTTCGCCTCGTGATCTCGATTGCCAAGAAATACACGAACCGCGGCTTGCAGTTCCTCGACCTCATTCAGGAAGGCAATATCGGCCTGATGAAAGCGGTCGATAAGTTCGAGTATCGCCGCGGCTATAAGTTCTCGACTTACGCAACGTGGTGGATTCGTCAGGCGATCACGCGCTCGATCGCAGATCAGGCGCGCACCATCCGTATTCCGGTGCACATGATCGAAACGATCAACAAGATCGTCCGCACCTCGCGCCAGATGCTGCACGAAATCGGCCGCGAGCCGACGCCGGAAGAATTGGCCGAGAAGCTCGGCATGCCGCTCGAGAAGGTGCGCAAGGTTCTGAAAATCGCGAAAGAGCCGATCTCGCTGGAGACGCCGATCGGCGACGAGGAAGATTCGCATCTCGGCGATTTCATCGAAGACAAGAACGCGGTGCTGCCGATCGACGCCGCGATCCAGTCGAACCTTCGCGAAACCACGACCCGCGTGCTGGCGTCGCTCACCCCGCGCGAAGAGCGCGTGCTGCGCATGCGCTTCGGCATCGGCATGAACACCGACCACACGCTGGAAGAAGTGGGCCAGCAGTTCTCGGTGACGCGCGAACGCATCCGCCAGATCGAGGCGAAGGCGCTCCGGAAGCTGAAGCACCCGTCGCGCAGCAGGAAGCTGAGAAGCTTCCTGGATAACTGAAAAAGCGGAAGCTGCGCAGTTTCCTCGATAACTAAATCGTCGCAAACCGGTTATGAAACGCCCCGCCAAAAGCGGGGCGTTTTTATTATTAGCGGAACCTTTCGCCGCGCCCGTCGTTACGCTCTGAATCCATTTCAGAGCCCGCGTCATGCCCCTGATCCCGCAATCCTGGAAAGCCCGCCGCAATTACGCAGGGGAGCGGACTGCCGCGCTGATTGTCGGCGCACTTCTTTTAATCGGCCTGCTTTCGCCGTCTTACGCGATGCCGAGAGGCACGATGCTGATCCTGCGCGGGATCGCGGGCGAGAACGCGCCGCGCGGCCAGCTCGATGACACTTCCGCGAAATTGTATGCGATCCGCGGCGGCTATGGCCCGCAGGTGCTCGATGTGGCGGGTGGTACCGCCCAGCAGATGAAGATGACGCTGGACCGTATCCACTCCGATGGCCGCGTGACCGCGCTTTACGGTTTTTCCGGCGGCGCTTTCAGCGTGCTCAATATCTGGAATCAGCTCTCCCCGATGGAAAAGGCCCGCATCCGCAAGATCGTGATCGTGGGGGCGCCCGGCATTACGCCGCAAAGTTTTCCGGGTGCTGCCAGTGTCGTGATCCAGGATGACCCGCCGGAAGGGCACATGAATGCGCCTTGGGCGCTGTTAAATAGCTGGAAATAGCGGCCCTCGCTTCCAGCCATAACTCCGCCCCCAAGTTCTGCGGAATTGCGCGCGGCCCGGACTCACCTTAGCCGGGATGAAATTGAATGGATTTTCAAAGCATGTCCGCGCGTTTCGTTGCCGCTGTCGTTTTCTCGCTCGCACTCATCGCTCCTGCATCCGCTGCGAAATGCGGCGGCCAGTTCGAGAATTTTATTTCCGAATTCAGGCGCGAGGCGGCGGCGAAGGGCGTTCCCGCGCGAGTGCTCAGCGAGGCCTTCGACGACATCGAATACGACCCGAAGGTGATGGCGTTCGACCGCCGCCAGCGCAACACCTTCAAGCGCTCGTGGGAAGATTATGCGCGCACGCGGGTCACGCCCGCGCGCGTGAAGCGCGCGAAGAATTTGCTCAAGCGTCACCAGAAACTGTTCGACCGCGTGGAGGCGCGCTTCGGCGTGCCGCGCGAACTCGTGATGGCGATCTGGACCATGGAGACCGACAACGGCGGCGACACCGGCAAGCTGCCGGTGGTGAAGACGCTGGCGACGCTCGCGCATGACTGCCGCCGGACCGACCTGTTTCAGGGCGAGTTGCTGGCCGCACTCCAGATCATCGCGCGCGGCGATCTTTCGAAACGGGATTTGCTCGGCGCCTATGCCGGCGAGATCGGCCAGACACAGTTTCTGCCTTCGAGCTACATTAAATACGGCGTCGATTTCGACGGCGACGGGCATGTAAACCTGCGCCGCTCGGTGCCGGATGTGCTGGCCTCGACCGCGAACCTGCTCGCGGTGAACGGCTGGCAGAAGGGCCAGCCCTTCGGCGAAGGCACGCAGAATTTCATGGTGCTGCGCGAGTGGAATCGCTCGGAGGTTTACCGCAAGACGCTCCACTATTTCGCGGAGCAGTTGCGGGGGCGGGAAGATTAGAGCGCGCTCGGCGACCGCATCGCGCGCACGGTGGTCATTCGTCTCTGACGCATCTCCGCATTGCCGCTATGAGAAATTGCCGGGCGAACGCCCGTATTTTCGCCGCAGCGCAGCTTGACCGGCTTACGCCTTCCGCCGACAACCGGGCATCATGAGCACGCGAGACAATTCCGCTGCGACCGGAGTCGCCGAGTCGCCTTATGCCTGGGCGCGTCTTTGGACGGCGTTGCTTGCGGGCGCGATCGGCTCGGTCGGCATGTGGTCGGTGGTGGTGATCCTGCCCGCGGTGCAGAAGGATTTCGGCGTGCTGCGCGCGGACGCGACGCTGCCTTACACGCTGACCATGCTCGGCTTCGGCATCGGCGGCATCACGATGGGGAGACTCGCCGACCGCTATGGCATCGTGATTCCCATGCTGATCGGCACGATCTCGCTCTCCGCCGGCTATCTGCTGTCCGGAATTTCGCCGACGCTGTTTCTCTTCGCGTTGACGCATATATTAATAGGGATCGGCGCGTCGGTGACCTTCGCACCGATGATGGCGGATCTCTCGCACTGGTTCACGAAGCGGCGCGGTATCGCGGTTGCGATCGCGGCGTCCGGAAATTACGTCGCCGGTGCGATCTGGCCGCCGATCGTGCAGTACTCGACCGCGACACTGGGCTGGCGTCCGACGCAGCTATGGATCGGCGTGTTCGTCCTCTTCGCAATTCTTCCGCTTATTTTCGTGTTTCGCCGCCGTATCGCGCTGTCGGAAGTCACCGCCGCCAATGCCGCGGCTGCTGGTGCGCGTAACGCGCTCGGAGTTTCTTCGAACGCGCTGATGATTATTCTGAGCGTTGCCGCGATCTGCTGTTGTGTCGCGATGGCGATGCCGCAGGTGCACATCGTCGCGTATTGCGGCGATCTCGGATATGGCGCGGCCCGCGGCGCGGAAATGCTCTCGCTGATGCTCGCCTTCGGCATTATCAGCCGCGTTGCTTCCGGCTTTGTTGCGGACAAGATCGGCGGCGTCGGCACGCTTCTCGTCGGCGCATTTCTGCAAGGCGTTGCATTGTTTCTCTATCTCTTCTTCGACGGTCTCACATCGCTTTACGCGATCTCGATTCTATTCGGCCTGTTTCAAGGCGGCATCGTGCCGATGTACGCGGTGATCGTGCGCGAGTATTTCCCGCCGCAGGAGGCGGGCGTGCGCGTGGGCGTCGTGATCTTCGCATCTATTCTCGGCATGGCATTCGGCGGCTGGATTTCCGGGGCGATCTTCGATTACACCGGCTCCTATCACGCGGCCTTCGCGAACGGGCTGGTCTGGAATCTCTTCAACGTTGCGATCGTTTCCTGGCTGCTGCTCGCCTCGCGGCCGAAAAAACAAAGCGCTTCGCCGCAGGCCACCGCTGCGGCATAGTCCGCGGATGGATCATTCGCCGCTGAAGCCCGAAGTTCCGGCTGCGGAATACAAGCTCTATGTGCGCAAAGGCGTGCCGCGCCTCTATCTGCGCAATACCAACGATGGGGTCTATCTCTCGCCGAAGGGGGTCGGGTGGTTCCTCGACGGTCCGTCCTATACGCGGGACTGGAGCGAAATCGCTTCCGTCAATCTGATCGTCGGACACGTTCCGAAGAACGGGCCGATCGGCACCTGCACGATTTCGTTTCGCGACGGCAGCGTCATTACTGTGTTGAGCGCCTCAAAGTGGGGCCACAGCGACGACGAGCGCAACGTAGAATACGGGCGCTTCCTTACCGACTTTCACCGCGTGATTCCCGACAAGGAGCGCAGCACGATCACGTTTTCTGCCGGAATCGGCAGGAGACAGCATGCCGCCATGACGGTCATTCTTGTCATCGCCGGTTTGTTATTTTTCGCTCTGCCGGTTGGGCTTGCGATTCACTTTCGCAGCCTCGAGGCGCTGCTGCTTGCCTTTGCCGGTTTTGCCTTCGTCTATCCGCTCTACAAGAGCACCGAAGCGAACTTTCCCGACGGCTATAGTCCGGATCAGGTTCCGCCCCAGTTGTTTCCCTGAAGAAATCCAGCCAAAGCATTGCCAAGACAACGGCGCACCTTATGTATGCCGCGAGGCAAGGCATTTCGCCGCGAGGTCGCCATGGCAGAAAAAGTAAGCGTCACCGTCCCGCACAAGCTCGGCAAGGAAGAGGCGGCCCGCCGCATCAAGAA
>JAKFYO010000266.1 GCA_021730825.1 Hyphomicrobiales bacterium | reverse complement strand
TGCGACCGGAGAAATTCCTTCTGCGGTGCGGAAGATGCCATGCACCAGCCACGGCTGCCGGCCCTGTTCGGTGACCACCCATCCGGCGATGACGGCGACGAAGCCCATCGACCAGGTGTGCTGCATTGGAAGCAGATACCAGCGCGTGTCGAAGAGTTTCTTCCGCCACCAAAGAAATACACCGAAGATCGAGGACGCGATCATGAAGAGGCCGATGCCGACCATGATGCGAAACGAGAAGAATACGCTCTTTACCGGTGGCCGCTCGCTGGGGGATACACTCTTCAACCCCGGAAACAATCCGGTCGCGGAGTGCGTGAGCACAAGCGACGCGCCGTAGGGAATCGAAACCTCGAACAAGTTCTTTTCATTTTTCTCGTCAGGCCATGCGAACAGGACGAGCGCGCCGGGCTTGGAGCCGTCCCAATGCGCCTCCATGGCCGCAACCTTGATCGGCTGATGCTTCAGCGTATTCAGACCGTGCTGGTCGCCGATGAAAAGCTGCAGGGGCGCCACGATAGCTGCAAAGCCGACGCCCATGCGCAGCATGGTCTTGGCTTCGTCGAGAAACTTGCCCGCGAGCAGGTAACGCGCACCGACCGCGAGCACCACGAACGATGTCGTCAGATACGCGGCCGTCGTCATGTGCGCGAGACGATAGGGAAAGCTCGGATTAAAGATGATCTGGAGCCAGTCCACCGGGACTGCGATTCCATTCTGAATCGCATGACCCTGCGGTGTGTGCATCCAGCTGTTCGCAGCTAAAATCCAGAACGCCGACATCAGCGTGCCGGCCGCGACGGCGATGCACGAGAAAACGTGCAGCGGTTTGGGCACGCGGTCCCAGCCGAACAGCATGATGCCGAGGAAGGTGGCCTCCAGGAAAAACGCGGTGAGCACTTCGTAGCCCATCAACGGGCCGATGATGTTGCCCGCGAATTCCGAGAAGCGGCTCCAGTTCGTGCCGAACTGATAGGAGAGCACGATGCCGGAGACGACGCCCATCGCGAACGAGACCGCGAAAATCTTGGTCCAGTAGCGCGCGAGCCGATGGTAATGCTCGCGGCCCGAGTAGAGCCACATCACTTCGAGCGTCGCGATGTAAGCGGATAGCCCGATCGTGAAGGTAGGGAAGATGATGTGGAACGTGATCGTGAAGGCGAACTGGATTCGCGCCAGCAGCAGCGGATCGATTTCCATGAGCGAGGCCCCGCGGTCGATTGCTGTCTAAGTTATAAGCATTCTAACGCCGGTCCGGCTTCATGTCTCTGCGGCGTTTGCGCTTTTTAGTTCTTCGCCGCAATGCGGGACGGACTTTCCCGGTGGTGGACAAGTCGTGTCGCGACGGGCCGCCCTTTCTTCAGAAGCGCTATTCTTCACGCCGACGTATTCGGATTCTACGTGGGGGCATCTATGGCAAAAAAAGCATCTAGGGCGAGGGCTTCGTCGCGCACGAAGCCTTCAGGTTTTGAAAATTGGCTGGACAATTATTTTGGTATCGGCGCGAACGGCTCGACCATCCGCACCGAAATCATCGCGGGCTTCACGACGTTTCTCACGATGGCCTACATCATCGTGGTGAACCCGCAAATTCTCGCGAAAGCCGGCATGCCGCAAGGTTCGGTTTTCGTCGCAACCTGTCTTGCCGCCGCGGTCGCGACCGCGGTCATGGGTCTCTATGCGAAATATCCGATCGCGCTTGCGCCCGGCATGGGGCTGAACGCGTTCTTCGCCTTCACCATCGTGCTTACATATAAGTACACTTGGCAGCAGGCGCTGTGGGCGGTGTTTCTCTCCGGCGTGCTGTTCTTCCTGGTTTCCGTTTTCCGGGTGCGCGAATACATCATCAACGCAATTCCGATGAACCTGAAGCTCGCGATCTCGGCGGGCGTCGGTCTGTTTCTCGCGATCATCGCGCTAGAAAATTCCGGCGTTGTCGTCGATCACCCGGCGACACTGGTGACGCTCGGCAAGCTGGACCCACGGCTCGCGGCTGCTTGGCCCGCACTGCTCGCGGTGTTTGGCTTCATCCTGATCGCGGCGCTGAATTACCGGAAAGTGCCCGGCGCCACCATCATCGGCATGCTGATCGTCGCCGCGATCGGCATTCCGCTCGGGCTGACAAGCTTTAACGGCATCGTGTCGTTGCCGCCGTCACTCGAGCCGACGCTGTTTAAGTTCGACTGGTCGCGAACGTTTGAGTTCTCGTTCATCGTCGCCGTGCTGACGCTGTTCCTGATCGACGTGTTCGACAATGCCGGCACGCTGATCGGCGTCACGCACCGCTCGGGGCTCCTGGACAAGAAGGGCAATCTGCCGCGCATGAAGCAGGCACTGATCTCCGACAGCTTCGCTGCGATGTTCGGCTCTGCGGTCGGCACCTCGACCACCACGAGCTACATCGAAAGCAGTGCAGGCGTTGCCGCCGGTGGCCGCACGGGTCTCACGGCGGTCGTCGTTTCAATCCTGTTCCTGCTGGCGCTGTTCTTCTCGCCGCTTGCCGCTTCGATCCCGGCTTATGCGTCGGCCGCAGCACTCCTCTTTGTTGCTGCGATCATGGCGCGGGGTCTCGCCGAAATGAATTGGGATGACGTCACCGATTACGCGCCGGCAATCGTCTGCGCGGTTTCGATGCCGCTCACGTATTCGATCGCGACCGGCATCGGCCTCGGCTTCATCACTTATGTGCTGATCAAGATTTTCGCGGGCAAAGAGAAGGAAGTGACGCCGGCGCTCTTCGTGCTGGCAATTCTGTTCGCGATTAAATTCGCGTTCACCTGATCGCCAAGGCTGAAAAAGAGAGCGGCGGCTTCCGGAAGGAGGCCGCCGTTTTTATTGCGCGAGCGCTTTTTTGATAGCCAATAAATCCTGCCATGCGAGCTTCTTGTGCGCGGGCGAGCGCAGGAGATACGCCGGGTGGAAGAGGGCGATCGCCTTGATCTTGCGTTTGCCCGTGTCGAATTCGAACCACCGCCCGCGCGTGCGCGTAATTCCCTCCTTCAACTCAAGCAACGTCGTGGCCGACGGGCCGCCAAGGCAAACAAGAATGTCTGGATCGGCAAGTTCGATCTGCCGCCTGATGAAGGGAAGACAGATCGCGGACTCTTGCGGCGTCGGCGTTCTGTTTCCGGGCGGCCGCCAGGGGATGATGTTCGCGATGTAAGCGCTCTTCCGGTCGAGGCCGATGGCCGCGATCATGCGGTCTAATAATTTCCCGGAGCGTCCAACGAACGGAAGTCCCTCGCGGTCTTCGTCCGCGCCGGGGCCTTCGCCGACAAGCATGATGCGCGCTTCCGGGTTGCCGTCCGCGAACACGGTACGCATCGCGGTCGCTTTCAGCGCGCAACCTTCGAAACTTTCGATTGCCGCGCGCAGCTCATCCAGCGTCTTTGCGTTCGCAGCCAACTGTCCCGCATCGCGGATCGCGGCTTCGGGTGCTGCGGGCGGCGTTATGTTTCTCTGGATTGCCTGCGGACGAACGCTCGCAGGCGGCGCGCCGAAAGGCTTTGGCATATCGCGCTTTGGGGCTTCGATGATTGCCGCCGGTTCCGCCAGCCGGTTCGGCGCGGTCTCGTCGAGCGCGATATCGACGCCGTTTTCCGCGTAAAAGCGCAGAACGTCGAGCGGATGCGGGCGGGCTTCGGACATAGGCTGGAAATGAAATCCAAATTGCCGCTACGTCAATGAGAAGCACGTTGTAATCGGTCCAAAAAACAGGGAAAACACCTTAAATCTCAAGGAAGAGCGCTATGGCCGAGGAAAATCAGGAACTCCCCGCCCGTGAGGCAATGGAATTCGACGTCGTCATCGTCGGCGCCGGTCCATCGGGTTTGGCAGCCGCGATCAAGCTGAAGCAGCTTTCGCCGGAAACCACAGTGGTCGTGCTGGAGAAAGGCTCCGAAGTCGGCGCGCACATTCTGTCCGGCGCGGTCGTCGACCCGGTCGGCATCAACGCGCTCATTCCCGATTGGAAGAGCGATGACAGCGCGCCGTTCAAGACCGAAGTGAAGGACGATCACTTCTATTACATGACGAAAACCGGTTCGATCCGCGTGCCGAATTTCCTGATGCCGCCTTTGATGAACAATCACGGCAACTACATCACTTCGCTCGGAAACGTTTGCCGCTGGTTGGCAACACGCGCCGAAGCGCTCGGCGTCGAAATCTATCCGACGTTTGCAGCCTCCGAAGTGCTGTTCGACGAGCAGGGCGCAGTCAAGGGTGTCGCGACCGGCGACAAGGGAATTTCCCGCGACGGCAAGCCGGATGCGCATTTCGAGCGCGGCATCGAACTGCACGGCAAATATACTTTCTTTGCCGAAGGCGCGCGCGGCTCGCTCTCGAAACAACTGATCGCGAAGTTCGGTCTCGATAAAAATTCTGAGCCGCAGAAATACGGCATCGGTCTGAAAGAACTCTGGAAGGTCGCGCCCGGCAAGCACAAACCAGGCTTGGTGCAGCACTCGTTCGGTTGGCCGCTCGAT
>JAKFYO010000085.1 GCA_021730825.1 Hyphomicrobiales bacterium | reverse complement strand
CATCGAGTTTCACCTCGGCGAGCCAGCGCCGGTCGGTCGCAAGGGATACCGCGTTATAGGCGCCCGCCGAATGCCCCGAAACTAACAGTTTGGAAACGTCGCCGCCGAAGCGCGCGGCATTATCCTTCGCCCAACGTACCGCCAGCGCGGAGTCGCGCAGGAAATCCGGATAAAGAACCACCGGAAACACCCGATAATTTGGAATGACGATAACGAATCCAGCGCGGGCAAGGGATGCACCGAGAAAGCGATAGATCGACTTGTCGCCGTGCTGCCATGAGCCGCCGTAGAAGAACACCACTACCGGAAGCGGTCCTTGCATCCGCGCTGGCCGATAGACATCGAGCTTCAGCCGCGGATCGGCTCCGAACGAAACGTCCCGTTCGACCTCGACGTCGCTCCCCCAGGCGGCGGTATTCAGAATGAATGTCGGCGCCCAGATAAAGAGCGCCGCCACCGCGACAAGCAAAACCAGACCGCTAATCCACACGCGCTTCATCTGCTCACAAATTCAGCTTTGTCTGACTGTACATAACCCCCTCAGCGGCATTGTGGATGCATCCAAAATCGGGCCCCATGGGTATCCCACAAGCATGTTGGTCCCCGCGTCACCCCCCCATCGCCAGCTTGAAATTGCCGTCGTCGGCTCCGGCATTTCCGGCATGTCAGCCGCCTGGCTACTCTCCCAGCGGCATCGGGTCACAGTCTATGAGCGCGACGGCCGGCTGGGCGGCCATAGCAATACCGTGGATGCGCCCTCGCCGTTTGGGCCGCTGCCCGTCGATACCGGCTTTATCGTATTCAACGAGACCAACTATCCGAACCTGACCGCCCTGTTCCGGCATCTGGGCGTCGCGACGCAGACCTCGACCATGTCGTTCGCGGCCTCCTTCGATAACGGCGCATTCGAATATTCGGGCACGGACCTGCGCGGACTGTTCGCGCAAAAGAGCAATCTGTTCAGTCCCCGCTTCTGGTCGATGCTGAAGGATCTGGTGCGCTTTTATCGGGAAGCGCCCGCGCATGCGAAGTCAGCCGCACTGATGCCGCTTGGCGAATATCTGGCGCGCGAGCGCTATGGCCGCCCATTCTGCGAAGATCATCTGCTGCCGATGGCGGCAGCGATCTGGTCCTCGTCGCCGGCACAGCTTGCGGCTTATCCGACCGCCGCATTCGTGCGTTTTTGCGAAAACCACGGGCTGATGAAAATCACCGGCCGCCCTGCCTGGCGCACAGTCGCGGGCGGCAGCCGCGAATACGTACGCAAGCTGACCGAAGCTTACGCGGATCGCGTCCAGCTCAATTGCGGTGCGCAGCGCGTGATCCGCCGTCCCGATGGCGTCCAGATCGACGATGTGCGCGGCAACGCGCGCGTATTCGACCATGTCGTGATCGCAACACACGCGAACGAAGCGCTGCGTTTGCTTTCTGATCCGAGCAACGCGGAATGGAGCACACTGTCGAAATTCCGCTATCAGCCGAACACTGCGATCCTGCACAGCGATCCGGCTTTCATGCCGAAGCGCCCCGCGGCATGGTCTAGCTGGAATTATATCGGCCTTCGCAGTCCGGAAGGCGCGCAGCAGCTTTGCGTGACTTATTGGATGAACCGCCTGCAAGGCATTCGCGATGACGTGCCGCTCTTCGTCACGCTCAACCCCCCAAAGCTGCCCCGTGCGGAACTACTGATCCGCACCGAGCATTACGATCATCCGATCTTCGACACCGAAGCCCTACATGCACAGGAAAAACTCTGGAGCCTGCAGGGCGACCGCAACACCTGGTTCTGCGGTGCCTATTTCGGCTCAGGCTTCCATGAGGACGGTTTGCAATCGGGTCTCGCCGTGGCGGAAGCGCTCGGCGGTATAAAACGTCCGTGGCAGGTTGAAAACGAGAACGGACGAATCCGCGTTCAGAAGGCGCCGCTCGCACCTTTGCAGGAAGCGGCCGCATGAGAAAATTTTCATCCGCCCTTTATCATGGCGCGGTCGTCCATCGCCGCTTGCGTCCGAAACAGCACAAGCTGCGCTACAGCATTTTCAATATTCTGTTCGATCTCGACGAACTGCCAACGCTGTCGCGCGAGTTGCGCGGCTTCTCGCACAATCGATTCAACCTGTTCAGTTTCTATGACCGCGATCACGGCGACGGAAAGCTACCGCTTCGAGGCAGCATTGAAGCGATCTTGCAGCGCCATGGCGTAAACATCGCGGGCGGTCCGATCCGCCTGCTCTGTATGCCGCGCATGCTTGGCTTCGTCTTCAATCCGCTGAGTGTTTACTTCTGCCATCGTCCGTCCGGCGAGCTCGCAGCAACTCTCTATGAAGTGAACAACACCTTCGGCGAGCGGCATTACTACCTGG
Source organism: Hyphomicrobiales bacterium (assembly GCA_021730825.1). Taxonomy (GTDB): domain Bacteria; phylum Pseudomonadota; class Alphaproteobacteria; order Rhizobiales; family Xanthobacteraceae. Next base: position 2,148 of record JAKFYO010000085.1, on the reverse strand, counting down.
TACCACTCAGTGGAAATACGGAGCGATCGCAGAAAGTCATTCTGCAGGCGAGCAGCAAGCCGTTTCACGTCTCACCGTTCTTGCCGCTCGACCTAGTTTATCGATTCCGCATTGCAACACCGGCGGAAAATGCCGCCGTATCGGTACATGTCCATGACCAGCAAGGACTTCTTGTCGCTGCATCGCTCTCGGCGAAGCGAATGCAGTTGACGAACGGCGCGCTTTTAAGGACCTTTGTTACGTTCCCGTTACTCACGCTGAAGGTGGTGGCGGGCATTCACTGGGAGGCCCTGAAGCTTTGGCTGAAGGGCGTGAAGATACACTCTAAGCCGAAGCCGCCGGAACGGCAGGTAACGCTGGGAGTTGAAGAACGCTACGAGGCAAAAGGGAATGTCGTCGCAGGCGCCACAGATCGAGCGGCATAACAGCCAGACGAGGATCGAAAATGTCCTCGATCATTCCCGTTTTGCCGATCGCTGGATCGCCTATGTCGTCCGCTCCCTGAAAATCGGCCATCTGATTATTGAAACGCCTTCAGGCGCACGCGTCGAAGGACGCGGCGAAATCGAAGACCCCCGCGCGACCCTTATTCTCCATAAATGGCGCACCATGCGCCGCCTGTTGTTCGGCGGCGATGTCGGCTTTGCCGAAGCTTATATGGATGGAGATTGGTCCACCCCCGATCTCGCGACCCTGATCGAACTTGCCGTCGTGAACGAGCAGGCTTTGAGCGAGGTCGTTGCAGGCCGCTGGTTCAAGCGGCTCCTGCATCGCGTGAAACATTTGATGCGCGCGAATACGAAGAGCGGCAGCCGCCGCAATATCGAAGCGCATTACGACCTCGGCAACGACTTCTACAAGCTATGGCTCGACCCGAGCATGACCTATTCGTCCGCGCTTTATGCTAGCCCGAGGCAATCGCTCGAAGACGCGCAGGAGAACAAACTCTCGCGTATCATGGATTTGCTCGGGCTTGAGGGCGGCGAGCGCGTGCTGGAAATCGGTTGCGGCTGGGGCCGCCTCGCGGAGCGGCTAACCACCGAGCGCAACGCGCATGTTACGGGCTTGACCCTTTCGCCCTCGCAGCTTGCCGGCGCAAAAGAGCGCATCGCCAAAGCTGGCGCAGGAGACAAAGCCGATCTGCGCCTGCAAGACTATCGCGATGTCAGCGAAAAATTCGACCGCGTCGTTTCCATCGAGATGATCGAAGCGGTTGGACAAAAATATTGGCCCGCTTACTTCGGAAAGATTTCAGAAGTTCTTAAGCCCGGCGGCCAAGCCGTGTTGCAGGTGATCACGATTTCGAACGACCGCTTCGATTTCTATTCGAAGAATGCCGACTTCATTCAGCGCTATATTTTCCCCGGCGGTATGTTGCCTTCGCCCGCGATCATGCGCGAGCAGATCAGGCAGGCGGGCATGAGGTTCACTTCGCTGGAAAATTTTGGGCAGAGCTACGCGCAAACGCTGAACGAATGGAATCGCCGCTTCCAGCGTGCATGGCCCGAGATCGAGGCGATGGGGTATTCGCGCAAATTCAAGCGCACCTGGGAGTATTACCTTGCCTATTGCGAAGGTGGCTTCCGCTCCGGCTCGATCGACGTCGGCCTTTACGTGATGACTAAGCCCGCGCATTGACGCGCGCTGCTTCTGTCGCGAAATTCAAAGAATGAAAACGCGCTCCTTCGGGCCGGAACAAACCGGCATTTCCGTCATCGGTCAGGGCACCTGGAATCTCGAGCTCGCGCCGCGCGCGGAAGCTATAAAAACGCTTCAGCGCGGCATCGAACTCGGCATGACACACATCGACACCGCAGAGATGTATGGCGGAGGCCGTGCCGAAGCGATCACTGGCGAAGCGATTGCCGGACGGCGCGACAAGGTTTTCATCGTGTCGAAAGTCTTGCCTTCGAACGCCTCGCGCAAAGGCACGATTGCCGCTTGCGAGCGCTCGCTCAAACAACTGAAGACCGATTATCTCGATTGCTATCTCCTGCACTGGCGCGGGTCTTTTGACCTTGCAGAGACCTTCGCGGTCTTTGAAGAATTGAAAAGCACCGGGAAGATAAATTCCTGGGGCGTCAGCAATTTCGACGAAGACGATCTTGAAGAGGCGCTTGCTGTCGCCGGCAAAGGCAAGATCGCCTG
>JAKFYO010000130.1 GCA_021730825.1 Hyphomicrobiales bacterium | reverse complement strand
GTCGGGGGTTTTCACCTTCCAGATCACGCAGCTTCTGATCTATGCGATTGCGATTGCAGGCCTGAATCTGCTGACCGGCTTCAATGGCCAGTTCTCGCTGGGGCACAGCGCTTTCTACGCCATCGGGGCCTACGTATCGGCCGTGCTGATGACGCAACTCGACATGCCGTTCTATCTGACGATTCCGATCGCGGCGGCAGTCTGCTTTGTATTTGGCTTTCTCTTTGGCCTTCCCGCATTGCGTCTCGAAGGCATTTATCTGGCGCTTGCGACCTTCGCACTCGCTATCGCGACCCCGCAGATCTTGAAATTCAAGCCGGTGGAGCATCTCACCGGCGGTGTGCAGGGCCTGGCACTCTTTCATCTGAAGCCCGAGGCGCCGTTCGGACTTCCCTTCGATCAGGATCAATGGACATTCTATGTGACTTTCGCAGTTACGATCCTGATGTTCTTCCTTGCCTTCAGTCTCGTGAACAGCCGCTCAGGCCGCGCGATGAAGGCGATCCGCGACAACCATATTGCGGCAAAGGTGACGGGCATCGACCTTTCGCTGTTCAAGACGCTTACCTTCGGGGTCAGCGCGCTGTTCACGGGCGTGGCCGGCGCGTTGAGCGCGCTGCTCATCGCCTTTGTTGCGCCGGATAGTTTTCAGATTACGCTCGCGGTTGCGATCTTCGTCGGCATGGTGGTCGGCGGCGTCGGCTGGATTCCGGGCGCATTTCTCGGCGCGCTCTTCATACTTTTTGTGCCGAATATCGCCGAGCACATCGCATTCGGTCTTGCGGCATTTTTCGACCTCATCCGCAAAGTCATTCCATTCTTTCCGACACTCGGCGAGCAGAGCGCCAAGGGACTCACCGGCACTGTGTATGGCGTGTTTCTCATTCTGCTCATCTACGTAATGCCGTCCGGTCTTGCCGGATTGCTTCGACTGGCCGTACAGCGCCTCGCGCGAGCGAGAAGCTGAACGGTCTTTTCCCAAGGGAGGTAACAATGAAGATCAAGAAATACGGAATGATCCCCGCGCTCGCGCTGGGCTTCGCCGTGGCAATGACCGGCTCCGCCTCTGCCCAGTCTCCGGGCGTGACGGATAAGGAAATCAAGATCGGCAATATCAATCCGTATAGCGGACCTGCTTCCGCTTACGGCACGATCGGTAAATCGATCGCCGCTTACTTCAAGATGGTGAACGCCGAAGGCGGCATCAACGGCCGCATGGTCAACTTCATCTCTTACGACGACAGCTACTCGCCGCCGAAGGCGCTCGAGCAGGTGCGCAAGCTCGTCGAATCCGACAACGTGCTCCTGGTGTTCCAGCCGCTCGGCACGCCGGGTAACACCGCGATCCAGGGCTATCTCAACGGCAAGAAAGTGCCGCAGCTCTTTGTTGCGACCGGCGCCACCAAGTGGGGCGATCCGAAGAAGTTCCCGTGGACTATGGGCTGGCAGCCCAACTACCAGAGCGAAGGCCGCATCTATGCCGCCTACATTCTGAAGAACCATCCGAACGCGAAGATCGGCGTGCTCTATCAGAACGACGACTACGGTAAGGATTACGTGAAAGGCCTGAAGGACGGTCTCGGCGCGAAAGCGAAGACCATGATCGTCTCCGAGCAGCCTTACGAAGTTGCCGATCCGACAGTCGATAGCCAGATCATCGCGCTGAAGGCCTCGGGCGCCGACGTGCTCTTCAATGCGACCACGCCGAAATTCGCGGCGCAGTCGATCAAGAAGATGGCCGAGATCAACTGGAAACCGGTTCACTTTTTGAATCAGGTTTCGAACTCGGTTGGCGGCGTGATCAAGCCGGCCGGTGCGGAGAATGCCGACGGCATCTTCTCGACCGGCTATCTGAAAGATCAGCTCGACCCGCAGTGGAAAGATGATCCGGGTATGAAGAAGTGGTTCGCTTTCATGGATAAGCACTATCCGGATGGCGACAAGACCTCGAGCTTCAACACCTACGGCTACACGGTAGCGCAGAACCTTCATAAGGTGCTGCTTGCCGTCGGCAAGAACGTGACCCGCGAAGCCGTCATGAAGGCTGCGGCCAACATGAAGGATGTCGATCTCGATCTTCTGTTGCCGGGCATCAAGATCAATACCAGCGCGACGGACTTCTATCCGATCGAGCAGCAGCAGATGATGAAGTTCAACGCCAAGGACAATAAGTGGGACTTCTTCGGCCCGATCCTGTCGGGTGAAGTGCGCGGCAGCTAAACGCCCGCATCCACAATACGCATATATAAAGACTCCCCGCCGCGAGGCGGGGAGTTTTCGTTTTTGGCAACGCTTCATTAGCCTTAACGAATCCGGAATCCTTACCGGAGTTCCTAATTTGCATCGTGACAAAGCTAACAATTCGTAGTTGCGCAGTTAGCAGCTTCTTCAACAATCATTGCTACAAGAAACGCGGGCGTACTGTGCCTTGCGTGCGAAAATCATGCGGACCGCAGTGAGACCCAACAAGAATGATGCCGCAACATTGCGGCGAGGCTAGGGGACTGCGTTCGCGAGATGTCGCTGATCGTCATCGTAGATGACCGGATTACCAACCGGAACATTTTTGCGAAGCTCGCCACTTCGATCGAAGAGGGCGTGGCCGTTCGCGCGTTCGGCGATCCGATCGAGGCGCTCGACTGGCTCAAGGATAATACGCCGGATCTCGTCGTTACCGACTACAAGATGCCGAACATCGACGGCGCGGAATTCGTGCGCCGCTTCCGTCAACTTCCGGAGTGCGCCGACGTTCCGGCGGTCGTGATCACGGTCTATGAAGAGCGCTCGCATCGTATCAACGCGCTCGAAGCCGGCGCCACCGACTTCCTTCAAAGCCCGGTCGATCACCACGAATTTCTGACCCGCGCACGCAATCTGCTGCAGCTCCGCAAGCAGCAACTCGTGATCAAGAGCCGCGCGACCGAGCTCGAGCGCGAGCTTATGGACAGCGAGCGCTTCCGCAAGGAAGTGCTGCGCGACAGCCGCGAGCGGCTTGCGCAAGTCATCGACACCGTCCCCGCGCTGATCAGCGCGACCGACAAGGACGGCCGCTGCGTGTTCCTGAATGCGTTCACCGCGAATTTCTACGGCGTCGATGCGGCGCAGGCGAGCGGGAAAACCGCGGCCGAGATTTTCGGTTCTAACTTCGGCCCGCAGAGCGCGGGTCTCGATCGCGTCGTGTTCGAGAACGGCAAGGGCTTGCCGAGCTATGAAGAAGAGATCGTCGATCGTGCCGGCAGCCGTCATGTATTCCTGACCACGAAATCGCCGCTGCGCGACCGCGCCGGCAAGGTCATCAACGTACTTACGACCTCGCTCAACATCACCGAACGCAAGCAGGCCGAAGAGCATCTCCATCATCTCGCTCATCACGACCCGCTCACGGGTTTGCCGAACCGTACTTATTTCCACGACAACGTGAGGAAGCAGATTGCCCGTACGCGCCGTGGCGACAAGCAGTTTGCGGTTTTGCTGCTCGATCTCGACCGCTTCAAGGGTGTCAACGACGTGCTCGGCCACCATCAGGGCGACCAGTTACTCAAGGCCGTCTCGCAGCGTCTTTGCAGCGCGGTTCGCGAGACCGATATCGTCGCGCGTCTCGGCGGCGACGAATTTGCGATCCTGCAGACCGAAATCGGCCGCACCGACGATGCCGTGACGCTCGCGGAAAAGATCATCAAGGCGCTGGAACAGCCCTTCGAGCTCGAAGGGCAGGAAATCAGTACGACGGCGAGCATCGGCATCACCGTGCATCCGACCGACGGCGTCGATGTCGATGCGCTTTTGAAGAATGCCGATCTTGCGATGTATCAGGCCAAGGCCGAAGGCCGGAATGCCTGGCGCGTCTTCGCCACCGACATGCACACCAACGCACGCGAAGCGATTGTGCTGGAAAGCGATCTGCGTCAGGCGCTCGCGAAGAAGCAGTTTCTACTCAACTACCAGCCGCAGATCGATCTGCGCTCAGGCCACATCATCGGTGCGGAAGCGCTGCTGCGCTGGCGCCGTCCGGGCTCTGGCCTGGTGCGGCCCGCCGAATTCCTGCCGCTTGCGGAAGAAAACGGCCTGATCGTTCCGATCAACGAATGGGTGCTGATCGAAGCCTGCGAACAGGCGAAGATCTGGGCCAAGGATCACCCCGGCTTCCGTATCGCCGTGAACCTCTCGCCCGTGCAGTTCCGCAAACAGGACATTCGTCAGCACGTACTCGACGCACTGGAGAAAACGGGCCTCGATCCGCGCTCGCTCGAACTCGAGTTGACCGAAAGCATCCTGATGCAGAATCCGGAATCGGCCGCAAACGACGTCCGCTTCTTGCAGGAAAAGGGCATTACCTTCTCGATCGACGATTTCGGCGTCGGCTATTCTTCCCTTTCTTACGTGAAGACTCTGCCGGTCGATCGCCTCAAGATCGATCAAGGCTTCATCCGCAACGTGAACACCGATCCGAACGACGCTGCGATTGTGCGCGCCATCATCAATCTCGGCCACAGCCTGAATCTCAAGATCATGGCCGAGGGCGTCGAGACCGC
>JAKFYO010000296.1 GCA_021730825.1 Hyphomicrobiales bacterium | reverse complement strand
AGCACGTTCACTAAATGAAAGAGGGCCAGCAATTTGCCGGCCCTCTGAGAATACCTTCTGCGGCAACGGTCAGTTAATGACGTAAACCGTGGCGCCGACCGCGACCTTCTCATACAGATCGATCACATCCGAGTTGTGCATCCGGAAGCAGCCGGATGAGTCGGCCTGGCCGATCGAGTCCGGATCGTTCGAACCGTGGATGCGATAGAGCGTCGAGCCGAGATAGATCGCGCGCGCGCCAAGCGGATTGTTCTCGCCGCCTTCCATGCGCTTCGGCAAACCTTTCTGCCGTGCATGCATTTCGGCGGGCGGCGTCCAGGCCGGCCATTCTTTCTTCGCCGTCACCCTATGTGTGCCCGACCACGTGAAGCCCGCCCGGCCAATGCCGATATTATATTCGATCGCGGTACCCGGCCCAGTTACGTAGAAAAGCTTCCGCTGCTTCGTGATGATCACGATGCTGCCCGGCGCATATTTGGAATCGATCGAGGTCGATCCGCTGAATAGACCGAGAAAGCCGGTATTGCGCGGCGGCTTGGAGTTTGGGTTCGTACCCTTGCCCGAGATGTTCTGGCCCGTGATCGGGTCGCGCATGTCCTGCGCGATCGCTCCGGGAGCGAGGATCATCACCGCAAGCGCGGCGAACATGAGTGCCTTCAGTCGCATCTTTTGTCCTTCATTTCGGTTCTGTCGGCCGGTGGGCCAGCAGGCGTTGAACGCCATATATTCCTGCTAAAGCCAAGCACGCAAATCGGCACAGCGTAATCCTACGCAGTGCAGCATGGCGCCCCGCCGGGGCCAAGGATTCTCGTTATAATCCGATTGCCTCAGGCGGATGACGGGCGGATATTCCGGCCATTGCCGCGCTGATCGCGGACGGAATTTGCATGAGTGCAGACAAGAATACGTTGCGTATCGCGCTGATCGGGTTCGGCGAAGTGGGCCGCCGCTTCGCGGACGATCTGCAGGGCAACCCTGCGCTTGCACTCTCTACCTACGACATTCTCCGGGAAGATGCGGGCAAGCGCGCGGATTACGAGCGCGCGGCCTCCGAGCGGAAAGTATCGGCAAGAGAAAATGCGAAAGCGGCCTGCGAAGGCGCGCATCTCGTTTTCTCTGCGGTGACCGCGGCGGCAACGGAAAAGGTCGCGGCGGAGGCCGCGGGCTTTCTGAGGGCGGCCAGATTTTCTTCGACATCAATTCGGCAGCCCCTGGCACCAAGCAGCGCGCAAGCGCGCATCTTGCTGCATCCGGCGCGGACTACGTCGAGGGCGCGGTGATGGCGCCGGTAAAGAAGCCGGGCATCCGCGTGAACATTCTTGCAGGCGGCACGCGCGCGGATGAAACGGCGGAGCGCCTGAACACGCTCGGTTTCAACATCAAGGCGGTTTCAAAAGAGATCGGCCACGCCTCTGCGACCAAGCTCTGCCGCTCGATCATCATCAAGGGGCTGGAGGCATTGCTCGTCGATTGCGCGAAGGCTTCCGAACACGCAGGCGTGCAGGAAGACGTGTTTGCTTCGCTCAAAGAAACATTTCCATCGATTGACTGGCATGCGCTCGCCGAAGACATGAAAGAGCGCGTGGCAACCCACGGCATCCGCCGCTCGGAAGAAATGCGCGAAGCGGGCGGGATGCTTGCAGATTTCGGTTTTGACGCAGAGCTGGCACTTGCGGTCGCAAACGCACATGCGCGGGGAGCAAAACCCCGTGGCTGAGCGTGGCATTCCCTGCATGCTGTTTCGCGGCGGCACCTCGAAGGGGGCTTACTTTCTTAGCGAGGACCTGCCTTCCGATGTCGCCGGGCGAGATCGGGTTTTGCTGTCAGTCATGGGCTCGCCAGACCCGCGTCAGGTCGATGGCCTCGGCGGCGCGCATCCGCTGACCAGCAAGGTCGCCATCGTTTCGAAATCCAAGGACAAGGATTGCGATATCGATTTTCTCTTTTGTCAGGTCGGCATCGACAAGCCGATGGTCGATACCACGCCGAACTGCGGCAACATTCTTTCGGGCGTCGCACCCTTCGCAATCGAGCGCGGACTGATCAAGGCGAAAGACGGCGTCACAACCGTAAAGGTTCGCACCGTCAACACCGGTACGATTGCCGAACTCCTGATCGAAACACCCGGCGGCGTCGTGAATTACGGGGGCGAGGCAAAGATCGACGGCGTGCCGGGAACGGCCGCACCCGTGATCGTCAATTTTCTGGACGCGGCAGGTTCGGTTTGCGGTTCGCTGCTTCCGACCGGCAATGTGAAAGATAAGGTCGCGGGCATCGACGTAACCTTGATCGACAACGGCATGCCGGTCGTCGTGCTTCGTGCCGCTGACGTTGGCAAAACTGGCTACGAGCCGCGCGATCAACTCGACAAGGATGTCGAGCTGAAAAAGCGCCTCGAAGAGATCCGGATTCCCGCGGGCAGGCTGATGAATCTCGGTGACGTCACGAGCAAAGTAGTGCCGAAGATGATTTTGATTGCTGCGCCGAAAGCGGGCGGGCATGTCGCGACCCGCTCTTTCATTCCGCACGAATGTCACGCTTCGATTGGCGTGTTCGCGGCGGTGACGGTGGCGACGGCCTGTGTGTTGCCGGGTTCGGTTGCCGAAGGTATCGCAGTCGTGCCTCCGGGCCGAGACAAGGCGGTGTCGGTTGAGCACCCGACCGGTGAATTCACTGTCAACCTCACAGTCGGTGGAACGAAAGAGAAGCCAGTGATCGAACGCGCAGGACTTCTTCGCACCGCGCGCAAATTATTCGAAGGAAAGACCTTCGCGCATGAAAACGCGCGAGCCGCCGCAACGAGACAAGCTGCAGAGTAATTAAAAGGGTAAGTGAGAGAATAATGGCTTCAGGAAAAACCGGACTTGTCGTGACGGCGCACCCCGGCGATTTCGTCTGGCGTGCGGGCGGCGCAATCGCGTTGCATGCCGACAAGGGCTATCGCATGAAAATTCTATGCCTTTCTTTCGGGGAGCGCGGCGAGAGTCAGTTCGCGTGGAAGAATGCGGGCGTGAAGCTCGAAGAAGTAAAAGCGCAGCGCAAGGACGAAGCCTCGCGCGCCGCCGAAATTCTCGGCGCCGAGATTGAGTATTTCGACGCAGGCGACTATCCGCTGCGCACGACCGACAAGATGATGGGGCGCGCGATCGATGTTTTCCGCGAACTCAATCCGTCGTTCGTGCTGACGCACTCGCTGGAAGATCCCTACAACGTCGATCATCCGGAAGCGACGCGCTTCGCACAGGAAGCCCGCATCGTCGCGCAGGCCGCGGGCCACAAGCCCGACCCGTCGCGCGCCTATGCGGCGCCTCCCGTGTTTCTGTTCGAGCCACACCAGCCGGAGATGTGCAACTTCAAGCCGAACGTAATCCTGAACATCGACAGCGTTTGGGAGCGGAAGAAGAAGGCGTTTGAAGTTCTGGCCGCGCAAAAACACCTCTGGGAATACTACACTCGCGTCGCGCTCAACCGCGGCATGCAGGGCGGACGCAATTCCGGAAAACCGATGACCCATGGCGAGGCCTATCAGCGCCTGTTCCCCGATGTCGTGGAGACGCTCGCGTGACATTCCAGCCTGTAGTCGTTCGCAAGGTCGAGCGCGCGTCGAAATCGGCGGTTGAAGCGCTCGGCAAGCTCGGCGTTTCCACCGTGCATGAAGCGATGGGCCGCGTGGGCCTTGCCAAAAATTACATGCGCCCGGTTTGGCAGGGCGCGGAAGCTTCCGGCTCCGCGATCACCGTGCTCGCGCAGCCCGGCGACAACTGGATGATCCATGTCGCGGCCGAGCAGTGCCAGCCCGGCGACATGATGGTCGTAGCCTGCACCACGGACAACGAAGACGGTATGTTCGGCGATCTGCTTGCGACTTCGCTCAAAGCCCGCGGCGTTACCGGGCTTGTAATCGACGCCGGTTGCCGCGATGTGGCAACTTTGCGCGAAATGAAATTTCCGGTCTGGTCGCGTGCGATCTCGGCGAAGGGAACTGTGAAAGCGACGCTCGGCGCCGTGAATATCCCGGTGGTCTGCGCGGGCGCCGCGGTCAATCCTGGTGACGTTGTGGTTGCCGACGAAGACGGCGTTGTCTTCGTGCCGCGTGCGGACGCGGACAAAGTTCTCAAAGCCGCGCAGACACGGCTCGCCAACGAAGACGAGAAGCGCGCCCGCCTCGGCAAAGGCGAACTCGGTCTCGACATGTATAAAATGCGCGAGGGTCTGGAGCAGGCCGGTCTCAGATATATCGACAGCCTCGAAGAGCTGAAGAAGTGAGAGAACAAGAATGAACAACGAACCTTGCTTCGACATAGCGCATCTCGGCCACATCGAGTTGTTGACGAACAAGCCGCAGGAAAGCCTGGATTTCTTCGTGAATATCCTCGGCCTCACCGAAAGCGGGCGCGAAGGCGATAGCGTTTATCTGCGCGCCTATGACGATTACGAATTCCATTCGTTGAAGCTGACCGCCTCGAAGACCACCGGCATCGCGCATGTAGGCTATCGTGCATCGAGCGAGCAGGGGCTCGCGCGCCGTGTTGCCGCAATCGA
>JAKFYO010000001.1 GCA_021730825.1 Hyphomicrobiales bacterium | reverse complement strand
ATCGTGAATAAGTACGGCGTCTGGTCCGCCGTCGGCATGCCGCGCATACCGAGGAAGAGATAAGATGACACGCCAACCGCGAGGAAGGTCGCGATAATGCCGGAGAGTAAACCGCCGGTCGCGGCTGCGATCAGAACGGCAGGAAAATAAAAGCCGAACGGCACCAGCGTTGCGAGCGGCACGAAGAAGCCGAGCAGGAAGCGGACTGCGGTCGCAACCGCGAGCGCCGCCAGCATGATCGCGAATGCGCGCACAAACGATCGCGGCTGCGCAATCCAGTGCAGAAAAGCCGTTCCAGCGCTCAAGCGGTCTCCCCCGAGACTTTCTAATTGGCGAACACTATAGCGTGCTCGTTCATGTATAGCGAAGGCGCCGCATGTCGCGGCGCCTTTTGTTCTTGCTTATCGTTTCGATTTCGTCAGTTTACCGCCGCGACAGTTGTAGGATTCGGAACGCTGGTAATGCAGCGGCTCGGCGCGCGGGCCAGTTCTTGGCCTGCCGTATGCGCGGTCACCGAAGACTCGCAGCCGTCGCCAGGCGCGGTAGGGCTAAGCGTCGGTCGAATGCCTTCGAGCGGCACCGTCTGCACGGTGGATGCGGCCAGTTCTCGGATCGTGACTTCAGGAAGCACGACGCCCTTGGTCACGACCGTCACGTTTGAAACCGGGTCGGTCTTGAAAAGGATATTTCCGTCACGATCGCGATAGACAATCGCGGCCTCTTCCACACCGACGACTTCAACAGTCGTGATGCGTTTCGGGGCATCGCTGTTTGCAATCTTGGGCATCGCGTCGCTTTTATTTCCGCGATTGATTTGCGCGTTCTGCGTTGGCGCGCTGTTCGCAATGTTATCGTTCACTCGCGGATTATCCGCGCTGACGAGCGCAGTTGTAAGAAGGGCACCGGCGGCAAGTGCGCCGGCAATGCCGGTAACTTTGCGCAACATGGGACCTCTCCCGCATCCGGATCGATTGTCCTGATGAAGAGCCCCGTGATTGGGGCGTTTCTGGAGTGTAAAACGCAGACAGGCGCGGAAGGTTCCTAGCCTTTCGGGGCCTGTGCTGCAGGTGCGAAGAGGTGGCTTTCGGGGATCGTAATGGTGCAGGAAACGCCGTCTTCCGCGAAATTAAGATCGACATCGGCTTCGAGCGAGCGCGACAGGTTGCGCTGAATCGCCATGGTGCCGAAGCCATGCTTTCTCGGCCGCTCCACCGCAGGCCCGCCGCGCTCAAGCCAGCGGATCACGACGCCATTTCCATCCGGCTCGCTCTCTTCCCAGATGACGTCAACGCGCCCTTTCGAGACCGACAAGGCTCCGTATTTCGCGGCATTCACTGCAAGCTCGTGCAAAGCGAGACCGAGACTTTGCGCGGCCTCCGGCTTCAGATGCACGGGCGGCCCCTTGATGGCGATCTGCGACTGGTCGCGGTCGATGTAGTGACCGAGTTGCGAGCGGACGAGATCGAGCAGCGACGCCGAGTGCCATTCCTCCTGCACCAGAAGGTCGTGCGACCGGGAAAGCGCCTGCAAGCGCGCGCCGAATTCCTCGAGAAAACTGTCGAGCGACCCTGCATTGCGTGAGGTTTGACGCGCCAGCGCCTGAATGACGGCAAGCAGATTTTTCGAGCGATGCGTCAGTTCGCGCATCAGCAAACGTAAATGTTCTTCGCCAGCCTTGCGCTCGGTGATGTCGACGGCCGCACATGTGAGACCTACGACGCGGCCTTCGGCGTCGCGCAACGGCTCGAAATGGAAATCGTACCAGCGGCTCGCCGTCGGCCCCTTCAAGCGCAATTCTGCGTCCGCCGGCTCGCCGGTCGTGAGCGCCTGCTGCTTGAGTTGCACGATCGTCTGGCGGTCCGAAACCGGCACCACATCGTCGTCGGTAAGACCCACGATCTGATCGACGCGGCGGCCCAGGAAAGCGTTGCTGATCGAGGTGTAGCGAAGATCGCGATCCTGTGTGAACACGGTGACGTTGGAGCCGCGCAGCGCGATCTCGTAGCGGTGCAAGGCGTTCCGTAATTCCTCGGCAAGACGGCGCTGCTCGCCTTCGAGCGAGCGGATGCGCGTGATGTCGGCGGCGGCACAGCGCACGCCGGAAATTTCCCCGTCGAGATTCCTGAGCGGCTCGACATAAAGCGCAAACAGCACCTTGCCTTCCGGCATGTCGTACCAGGCTTCGATCTCGGCCGGCTCGCCGCCTTCAAGCACCTTTCGCTTGATTGCGGTAATCGCATCGCGTTCCGGCGCAACCAGAACTTCGTCATCGGTACGGCCGAGCATTTGCGCGCCGGCATCCTCGCCGCGCGGACCGAACACGCCGACATAACGCAAGTCTTTGTCCTGCGAGAAGAGATAGACTTTCGCGCCGCGCAGGCAGGTATCGAGCCGGCTCGATGTGAGCGCGAGTTCACCGGTCTTGTCGATCAGCGTGCGCTCAAGCTGCGTGCGCAGCACCTCGGCTTCATTGGCGCGCTGGCGCTCGACCTCGAGATCCCCTTCGGCACGCTCGCGAGCGGCGATAAACTCGGTCACCGACGGTACGGTCACAAGCCGCTTGAACAGAACCCAAAGGAAAATGAGCCAGACCAGCCCGGCAACCACACTGGTTGCGACAAGCGCGTCAGGCGTCGGAAATACAAAGGCTTTGCCAAGCGGCATCGACAACTGCCAGACCGCGAAGGCGAAGCTGAACAGAAAAACCGTTGCTGCAAGGAAGCGCGATAGCGCCGACAAATCCGGCCGGCGCCATGCCGTCCAGACGATACCAGCCGGAATCACGAAATAGGTCAGCGCCGAGACCCACGCGACGATTGCGAGTGCGGCCTCCGAAGGCGATTGCCTCCAGAATGCGATGTCTGCCGGAATTGAATCGCCAAGCTGCGCAAGCCAGGCAAATACGCCGTCCATTACACTTTCCCTGCCCGCAGCGCGTCTTCGCGCCCCGCATATTGCTTACGAAGGTAACCTGCCCGGTTCCGGAATGTTTCAATCCCGACTTGCGGGAACTGGATTTGCACCATGCGGGAACCTTGCCATTTGTACGGCGTTCTCATGATGCGACCGGCCACCCCACCAGCCCTCCCCCGTAACATGGCCGGTTGTATCGGGCGCAGATGGCGAAAGCTTTCTGCGCCCGAATTTTTTTGTGCGGAGCCGAACATAGGAACGGAGCTGGACACGCTGCGTTTGCTCCAAGGCAACTCGCCAACCCCAAAAACACAAACTGAAAAAGGAGTTCGGCAATGAATTGGGATCGCGTTGAAGGTAACTGGACGCAGTTCAAGGGCAAGGTTCAGGAACAGTGGGGCAACCTCACGAATGACGACCTCGACAAGATCGAGGGCAACCGCAAGCAGCTCGCTGGCAGCATTCAGGAGCGCTACGGGATTGCAAAGGAACAGGCCGAGAAAGACATCGATACCTGGCTGAACAAAGTGAACTGACTGTCGTAAGCAAAAGAAGCCCCGCAGAAATTTCTCCGGGGCTTCTTTTATTATCCGACTGCCTGCTGTTTATCCTTGCGCTGCGCCTTGTTCTGGAAGAACAGCGCCTGACTGATGACCGCCGAAACAGTCGCAGGCTGATACGGTTTCGGTATCAGGAACGCGGGCTCCGGACGCTCGCCGGTCAGGAAGCGTTCGGGATAGGCGGTGATGAAAATCACCGGCACGTCGAACGATTTGAGCAACTCGTTCACCGCATCGAGACCCGAGCTGCCGTCGGCAAGCTGAATATCCGCGAGGATCAAACCCGGCTGCTGCTTTTTCGTGATCTGAATGGCTTCGGCATGCGTGCGCGCGATGCCGATGACGCCGTGGCCGAGATTTTCCACGAGCCCCTCGATGTCCATCGCGATCAGCGGCTCGTCTTCGATGATGAGCACATCGGTCGCAATTTCGGATGCGAGTTCGCGGCCGGCACCTTCCATCAAGGTGCGAACGGTCGGGACATCGATGTCGAGAATGCGCGCGGCGTCGGTTTCATTGAAACCTTCGAGCGCAATCAGCAGGAATGCCTGCCGCGGACGCGGCGTGATCTGCGTGATGCGCTGCTCCGCCAACATTTTCTTGGTGCCGGGATCGGATGCGCCGTTCACGGCCATCGAATTCCAGAGCTTCGTGAAGGTGCGATAGAGGCCGACCCGCGGGTCGCTCTCGGTTTCGATCGCCGATGGGTCCTCGATCAGGACCTCCAGCACGGCTGCCACGTAGGCATCTCCGGACTGCTGGTTCCCGGTCAAAGCACGGGCGTAGCGGCGTAAAAACGGCAAATGCGGCGCAACTGTCTGCGATAGGGACACTATGGCCCTCCCTCTGTTCCCAGCGTGTTTCACCACCCTAACCCGGTCCGGCAAGAAAAGTTCCATATCGTGGAACCCTCAGGGAATAAGGGGGTTATAGAGGGTCGCCGCGTGGGGCAGCGTCTGGGGTGGGAAATAAATATGTCGCAAAAGCCTGAAGGACCGGACCCGAACATGAGCAATGAAGCAGTCGCTGGAGCCAAGCCCAAATCCGGGGGTCTCGACCGGCAAATCCAAGCCAAGATCGGCCAGCAACTACGGGCCATGTACGACGATGTGGTC
>JAKFYO010000031.1 GCA_021730825.1 Hyphomicrobiales bacterium | reverse complement strand
ATTCGGCGCACTCGAGTTTTCCGAGAAGATGGCTTCGAGCGGCGTGCAACCCATCGTCGGCTGCGCGCTTGCCGTTAATTTCGCGGATGAACCGCCTGCGCGCGCAGGTGCCGCGCCACAAGAACTCCCGCGGATCGTGCTCCTGGCTGCGACCGAAGCCGGTTACCGCAATCTGATGACGCTGACATCGCGCAGCTTCATGGAGAGCGCGGACAGCGAGGAGCCGCGCGTTTCGCCTGATTGGTTGTCAGAATACTCCGAGGGTCTGATCGCACTCACCGGTGGGCCGAATGGTCCGATTGACCGATTGAGCGTGGAAAGGCCTGAGCTTGCTCGCGCGCGACTGGAAAAGCTGAAAGAGATTTACGGCGACCGGCTTTATCTCGAATTGCAGCGTCATAGTCTAACGAGTGAGCGCCGCGCCGAGCCGCATCTGCTTTCGCTCGCGGACAGCCTAAAGGTTCCCGTGGTTGCAACCAACGAGCCGTTCTTCGCGTCGCGCGATGACTATGAAGCGCAAGATGCGCTTCTTGCCATTGCCGAGGGACGGCGCATCGCCGAGACCGACCGCCGCCAGCTAAGCCCCGAACATTATCTGAAAACGCAAGAAGAAATGGCGGAGCTGTTCGCGGATCTTCCGGCTGCGATCGATGCGACCGCGGAGATCGCGCAGCGCTGTTCTTACCGGCCGACAGCACGGAAGCCGATCCTGCCCACGTTCGGGAACGAGCGAATTGACGAGACGACGCAACTTCGCGGTCTTGCCGAAGAAGGCTTGCGGCGGCGCATGCAGGCTTTTGGTGTCGCTCCGGGATATACCGAAGCGCAGTATCGCGAGCGGCTCGACTTCGAGCTGAATGTAATCGCGAACATGAAATACGACGGTTATTTTTTAATCGTCGCCGACTTCATCGTGTGGGCGAAGCAGCAGGATATTCCGGTCGGGCCGGGCCGTGGCTCGGGCGCAGGCTCGCTCGTCGCCTATGCGCTTAGAATTACCGATCTCGACCCGATGCGTTTCGGACTTCTGTTCGAACGTTTTCTCAATCCCGAACGCGTCTCGATGCCGGACTTTGACATCGACTTCTGCCAGGACCGCCGCGACGAGGTGATCCGTTATGTGCAGGAACGCTACGGACGTGATCGCGTCGCACAGATCATCACGTTCGGTTCGCTGCAGGCGCGCGGCGTATTACGTGACGTCGGTCGTGTGCTGGAGATGCCTTACGGGCAGGTGGATAAGCTTTGCAAGCTTGTGCCGGTGAACCCGACGAACCCCGTGACGCTCGCGCAAGCGATCAAAGGCGATCCGCAATTGCAAAATGCCGCCGAGCAGGAGCCCATCGTCCAGCGCGCGTTCGACATCGCGTTGAAACTCGAAGGCCTGCACCGTCACGCTTCGACGCATGCTGCCGGTATTGTTATTGGCGATAGGCCGCTCGGCGAGTTGATCCCGCTTTATCGCGATCCGCGCTCGAACATGCCGGTGACCCAGTTCAACATGAAGTGGGTCGAGGTCGCGGGCCTCGTGAAGTTCGACTTCCTGGGCCTGAAAACCTTGACGGTCATTCGTACCGCGACGGATTTACTCGCCAAACGCGATGTCATGGTCGATATCGACAAGATTCCGCTCGACGACAAGAAGACCTACGAAATGCTGGCCCGTGGCGAAACGGTCGGCGTGTTCCAGGTTGAAGGTCAGGGGATGCGGCGCGCGCTTGTCGATATGAAGCCCGACCGCTTTGAAGACATCATTGCGTTGGTCGCGCTCTATCGTCCCGGCCCGATGGCGAATATCCCGACCTACTGCTTCCGCAAGATAGGCAAGGAAGTTCCGGACTACATTCATCCGAAACTAGAGCCGGTGCTCAAGGAGACGTTCGGCGTTATCGTCTATCAGGAACAGGTGATGGAAGCCGCGCGCGTACTCGCGGGCTACTCGCTCGGCGAAGCCGATTTGCTGCGCCGCGCGATGGGCAAAAAAATCAAAAAGGAAATGAACGCGCAACAACAGCGCTTCGTGACGGGTGCGGTTGCGCAGGGCATCGAGAAGCCGCAGGCGCAATCCATTTTCGATCTTCTTGCGAAGTTTGCCGACTACGGTTTCAACAAGAGCCACGCTGCGGCCTACGCGTTGGTTGCCTATCAGACGGCATACCTGAAGGCGAACTACCCGGTAGAATTCCTCGCAGCATCCATGACGCTCGACATGGGCAACACCGACAAGCTCGCGGAATTCCGTCGCGAGGCGCAGCGGCTCAAGGTCAATGTCGAGCCGCCGTCAGTGAACAAGTCCGGCCGCGCATTCGACGTCGAAGGCAACACGATTTACTATTCACTCTCCGCGTTGAAAGGCGTTGGCGGGCAGGCAGTCGATTTGATCGTCGCTGCGCGCGATGCGAAGCCATTTAAGGATCTCGCGGATTTCGCAACACGCGTCGATCCGAAGGCGCTGAATAAACGGGTGCTAGAGTCGCTCGCAGCCGCCGGCGCATTCGATGGTCTGGAAAAGAACCGCGCGCGGGCGTTTGCCGGATGCGAAGCGATTTTACGTCATGCGCAGCGAAGCGGAGAAGATCGCGCATCGGGACAGAATGAGTTGTTCGGCAGCGCTTCCGATACGGCGATGCTTCGCCTTCCGGATGCAGAACCATGGCTGCCTGCCGAACGCCTTTCGAAAGAATTTGACGCCGCGGGGTTCTATCTTTCCGGTCACCCGCTCGACGACTATGCGGTCGCGCTGAAGCGAATGCGGGTTCAATCCTGGGCCGAATTCCAGCAAAGCGCGCGGGCAGGCCAAGGTGCAGGCAAGCTCGCCGCCACCATCGTGTCGCGGCAGGAGCGGCGCACCAAGACCGGATCGCGGATGGCGAACATCAAGCTCTCCGATCCGACCGGCTACTTCGAAGCCGTGATCTTTCAGGAGGGTCTGGTGCAGTATCAGCGCGATCTGGAGCCGGGGAAGGCCGTGCTCATTCAGGTCGGTGCGGACGCGCAAGGCGATGAAGTGCGGCTCCGCATCTATGGCGTCGAGTTGCTCGATCAGGTTGCGGCGAAGAACCAGCGCGGCCTCGTCGTGACGGTTCGCCCCGATGCCTCAATCGAGCAGATCGCGAAGCGGCTCACGAACGGCACCAACGGAAACGGCAACGGCAAGGACAACGGGAAGTCCGAAGCGAAGCCGGAGACCAAGGGCGAGGTGAATATCGTGGTCTCGCTGGAAGAAGGGCTTTCGGAAGTCGAAGTGAAGCTGCCGGGCAAGTATTCGATTTCGCCGCTGATCGCCGGCAATGTCCGCGCCGTCGATGGCGTGCTGGAAGTCCAGGAACTATAATAAAATCAATGTCTTATAGCCATATTCTCGCGGCGCAACCTTCGGGTTGCGTGCGATATGAAGGCCGCCTATATACCCGCACATCTCGCACGCGGGCGCTTCGATCCTGAGAGGGATCATCCGGTGCAGAACCATCCGGTTCTGCTCTGCCCGCGGAGGCAAACCGGAGTTAGGACTATGGCGCTGCCCGACTACAGCATGCGTCAGCTTTTGGAAGCTGGCGTCCACTTTGGCCATCAGGCTCATCGTTGGAATCCGAAGATGCAATCGTACATCTTCGGCACTCGTAACAACATTCACATCATCGATCTTGCGCAGACCGTGCCCGCGCTTTCGCGCGCGTTGCAGGCGGTGTCTGACGCCGTCGCAAAGGGCGGGCGAATTCTTTTCGTCGGCACCAAGCGGCAGGCCGCGGATTCGATCGCTGACGCTGCCAAGCGCTCGGCGCAGTATTTCGTGAACTCCCGCTGGCTCGGCGGCACGCTCACGAACTGGAAGACGATTTCGAATTCGATCCAGCGTCTCAAGAAAATCGAAGAGATGCTGAACTCCGGCGAGTCCGGCGGCTACACCAAGAAGGAAAAGCTGACGCTTTCCCGCGAAAAGGAAAAGCTCGAACTCGCGCTCGGCGGCATCCGCGATATGGGCGGCGTCCCGGACCTTCTGTTCGTGATCGACACGAACAAGGAAGACATCGCGATCAAGGAAGCGCGCCGTCTCGGTATTCCGATTGCAGCGATTGTCGATACGAACTGCAATCCCGACGGCATCACGTACCCGATTCCGGGTAACGACGATGCCGCACGCGCGATCAACCTCTACTGCGACCTGATCGCGAAGGCCGCAATCGACGGCATCTCGCGCGCGCAGGGCGAAGCAGGCGTCGATCTCGGTGCCGCAGAGCGTCCGGTCGAGGAAACGCTGCCGGCCGGAACGGGCTGGGAAAAGTTCGAGCCGCTGCCGGGTCCGCGCGGTGCGCCGGACGACCTCAAGAAGCTCGGCCACGTCAGCCCGGACGTCGAAAAGCAGCTCAACGATCTCGGTATCTTCCACTACACGCAGATCGCCGAACTGACCTCGACCGACGCACATCGCGTGGGTGAAGAGGTCCGCCTCCCGGCACGCGTTGCCGGCTGGATCGATCAGGCGAAGAAGCTCTCAGCCGACGCCGAATAAGACTGGCGTTACGGAGAAAAAAATGGCCGAAATTACCGCAAGCGCGGTCAAGGAACTGCGCGAAATCTCTGGCGCAGGCATGATGGACTGC
>JAKFYO010000213.1 GCA_021730825.1 Hyphomicrobiales bacterium | reverse complement strand
GCTACATCTGCATGGTGGGCGCGCGGTGCTCACAAAGGTTTTCACGGTGCTTGGCGCCCTTCCCGGCTTCCGTCCGGCCGAAGCCGGCGAGTTCACGAAGCGCGCAGTGCTGAACGGCAAGATGGATCTGGCCAATGCCGAGGGGCTTGCCGATCTCGTATCAGCCGAGACCGAAGCCCAGCGCCGCCAGGCGATGAACCAGTATCAGGGAGCATTGTCGAAGAAGGTCGAGGCGTGGCGCGAACGGCTCATCGAGGCGATGGCGCTGATCGAAGCCAATCTCGATTTCTCGGATGAAGCAGATGTGCCCAAGAACCTGATGACACCAGCCGCTCGAGTCGCATCCGAAATGTTGTCGGAGATAGAGGCGGCGCTCACCGATGCGCGCCGGGGGGAGCGGCTACGCGAAGGGTTTTCGGTCGCGATTGCCGGCGCGCCGAATGCCGGCAAATCGACGCTTCTGAATGTGCTGGCTGAGCGCGATGTGGCGATCGTCTCGGATATTCCCGGCACTACACGCGACGCGATCGAGGTCGCGCTCGATCTTTCCGGTGTGCCGGTGGCGCTGGTCGATACCGCGGGTATTCGCGAAACGACCGACCCCATCGAAATGGAGGGCGTTCGCCGGGCCATGGCCCGCGCTGAGGCTGCCGATCTTGTCCTTCTGCTTGAGCCTGCGGACGGCGCTTCGATCTGTTTGCCGACGCGCGAGAATCAGACGCTCTGGCGTATCGTAACGAAGAGCGATCTGATCGATTCAGACTCGAAACAATCGTTGAAGCAGCAGGACTCTCTTTCGGTTTCGGCCAAGACCGGGGCAGGCATCGATGAGCTTCTGAAACGGCTTTCCAAAGAAGCCGAACGCTTCGCTGGCGAGCCTGCACTGGTGACAAGAGAGCGTCAGCGCCTGGCTTTGCGTGAAGCAGCAGACCGCATTTTATCGGCACTTTCGCTGACAAAGCCTGGCCAGGAAGAGCTCTTTGCGGAAGAGCTGCGACTCGCCGCTCGCGCGATCGGGCGCGTCACGGGGCGCGTCGATGTCGAAGACGTGCTCGACAAAATCTTCAGCACTTTCTGCATTGGTAAATGAAAGGTTAACGCGCGGATGCCGCGTGTTTCACGTGAAACACGCCTTTGACGAGTCCTCGTTCCGCGCTAGAGGACTCGCGACATGCAGACATTCGACGTCATCGTTGTGGGTGGTGGACACGCCGGCTCGGAAGCCGCCAGCGCATCAGCGCGCATGGGCGCGAAGACCGCGCTCGTCACGCATCAATTCGCGACCATCGGCGCGATGTCCTGCAATCCCGCGATCGGGGGTCTCGGCAAAGGCCATCTCGTGCGCGAGGTGGATGCGCTCGACGGTTTGATGGCGCGCGTGGCTGACGCGGCCGGCATCCAGTTTCGTGTGCTGAACAAGCGCAAGGGTCCCGCGGTGCGCGGGCCTCGCGCGCAGGCCGACCGCAAGCTCTATGCGGCGGCGATGCAGCGCGAGCTTTCCGCGCAAAAGAATCTCACCATCATCGAAGGCGAGGTCGATGATCTCATCCTCTCGAATGGAATGATTGCGGGTGTGCGTCTTGGCGACGGCCGTGAATTCGCATGCGGTGCCGTCGTGCTTACGACCGGCACTTTCCTGCGCGGGCTCATCCATATCGGCGAGCAGCAGATCCCCGCAGGCCGCGCCGGAGAAGCTCCGGCGATTGGGCTTTCAAAGACGCTCGCTGCATTCGACATCACGCTTGCGCGTCTCAAGACCGGCACGCCGCCGCGTCTGGACGGCAAGACCATCGACTGGAAGTCGCTCGAGATGCAGCCCGGCGACAACCCGCCGGAGCCGTTCTCGATGCTTACTTCACGCATCGAAAACCGGCAGGTGGAGTGCGGAATCACGCGCACGACCGAAGCCACCCACCAGGTCATCCGCGACAACATCCACCGCTCGGCGATGTATTCCGGCCGCATCGAAAGCAGGGGCCCGCGATATTGCCCGTCGATCGAGGACAAGATCGTGCGCTTTGGCGAGCGCGATGGGCATCAGATTTTCCTCGAGCCGGAAGGGCTCGACGACGACACAGTCTATCCGAACGGGATTTCGACTTCGCTTCCGGAAGACGTACAAACTGCGTTGCTCAAGACCATTCCTGGGCTTGAGAAGGTCGAGATGAAGCGCTGCGGTTACGCGATCGAATACGATCACGTCGACCCGCGCGAACTCACCGCGTCGCTCGAGACCAAGAAAATTCACGGCCTCTTTCTCGCAGGCCAGATCAACGGCACCACGGGCTACGAAGAGGCGGCGGCGCAGGGGCTACTCGCGGGTCTCAACGCGGCGCGCCGCGCCGGCGGAGGTGAAGCCATCACCTTCGACCGAACCGAAGCCTATCTCGGTGTGATGATCGACGACCTGATTACGCGGGGAGTCACGGAGCCGTATCGAATGTTCACCTCGCGCGCTGAATACCGTCTGGCGCTGCGCGCGGACAATGCGGACCAGCGGCTGACGGCGAAAGGTATGGCGCTCGGCTGCGTCGGCTCGGTTCGGGTGGAGGCTTTTAAGATGAAGCTATCGGCACTCGATAGAGCCCGCGCTGAGGCGAAGTCGGTGTCGGTCACGCCAAACGAGGCAGATCGATTCGGTATCGTTCTGAACCGCGACGGACAACGGCGCACGGCCTTCGATCTGCTTTCATATCCGAACATAACTACGGAGCAGGTTGCGAAAATCTGGCCCGGACTTTCGGCGCTTGCGCCGAAGATCGCCGAGCAACTCGAAATCGATGCCAAGTATTCGGTCTATCTCGACCGCCAGCGCGAAGACGCCGAACGCTTCCGCCGCGATGAGGCAATGTCGCTTCCTTCGAGCATGGACTTCGAAGCTATTCCGGGCCTTTCGAACGAGCTTCGTCTGAAGCTTCAAACTGTGCGGCCGCGTACGCTCGGTCATGCGAATCGCATCGAGGGCATGACGCCGGCAGCGCTCGGTCTGCTGGCACTTCATGCGCGCCGCAAAGCCGGATGATCGACGAAAAAATTCTCGCGAAGGACCGTGAAGCAGCGCTGCGAATCACGCCCGTTTCACGTGAAACATCGGAACGGCTCGACCGCTTCGCCGAGCATTTCCTGAAATGGCAACGCGTGGTGCAGCTTGTTTCGCCGTCGACGTTGAGCACGCTTTGGACTCGGCACATTGCAGACAGCCTTCAGCTGTTGCCGGATCTCGAAGACGCGAAAGAAGTTGTGGATGCCGGGAGTGGTGGCGGCTTCCCTGGGCTGATCCTTTCGATCGCGCTACCCACGAAAAAATTTCATCTGATCGAGAGCGATACCCGCAAAGCGTCGTTCCTTCGCGAGGCTGCGCGCGTTTCGGAATCGTCAGCCGAGGTTTATGCAGAAAGGGTCGAGTCGGCAGCGAAACGGATCAACACAGGAGTTCACATGGTCACCGCGCGCGCCTTCGCGCCACTGCCTAAGCTGCTAGAACTCACCGCGCCATTTCTTGAAAGCGGGGCCAAAGCAGCTTTCCTCAAGTCACAAGATATAGACGACGAATTGACTACAGCCGCTAAATCTTGGAACGTTAACTATCGATTAAGAAACAGCCTGACCGATCCGCGTGGTAGAATCCTTCTGATCGATAAGGCAGAGCGGCGATAACGCCTTTTTGGATGCGGCCATGACCACTTCACTTCGTCCCCGGGTGCTTTCCCTCGCTAACCAGAAAGGCGGGGTCGGCAAGACCACAACGGCGATCAATCTCGGAACCGCACTGGCTGCCATCGGCGAGCGGGTGCTGATCGTGGATCTCGATCCGCAGGGCAACGCCTCGACCGGCCTCGGTATCGATCGCAAGGATCGCGACCGCTCAACCTTCGATGTGCTCATTGGCGAATCAGACATCCAGTCGGTGGCGCGCGAAACGGCCGTCCCCGGTCTTCACATCGCGCCTTCGACGCTCGACCTCTCCGGCCTCGAATTGTCGCTCGCGACCCGCAAGGATCGCGCCTATCGGCTCCGTGACGCGATAGGAAAACTTTCCCGTCCGACGAAAACAGCCGATGGCGCATTCGCAGCCGACGGATACACGTATGTATTGGTTGACTGCCCACCGTCTTTGAACCTGCTCACGGTCAATGCGATGGCGGCGTCGGACGCGGTGCTCGTTCCGCTCCAGTGCGAGTTCTTCGCGCTCGAAGGTCTCTCGCAGCTACTCAAGACGGTCGAGCAGGTGAAGATGAGCCTGAACCCGTCGCTCTCGATTCACGGCATCGTGCTCACCATGTACGACGCCCGCAACAATCTCTCCGATCAGGTCGTCGCTGACGTGCGGCAGTTCATGGGCAAGAAAGTTTTCGACACCGTGATCCCGCGCAACGTGCGCGTCTCCGAAGCGCCGTCCTATGGCAAGCCGGTGCTACTCTACGATCTCAAATGCGTCGGCAGTCAGGCCTACCTCAAGCTCGCATCCGAAATCGTGCAGCGCGAGCGCGCGCTCGCGGCTGCGTAATCGCGTGACGCGGGGAAAGCGATAATGGCGATGGCGGAAGAACGCTCGCGACTGGGACGGGGACTGGCGGCGCTGATCGGCGACGTTGGAGAAGA
>JAKFYO010000107.1 GCA_021730825.1 Hyphomicrobiales bacterium | reverse complement strand
GCCGCCGCGCAGGAGTTTACCGGTGTCCCTCAAGAACTACATCTTCACGAGCGAATCCGTTTCCGAAGGCCATCCCGACAAGGTTTGCGATCGTATCTCCGACGAGATCGTGGATCAGTTTTTCAAAGCCGATCCGATGGCGAAGGTCGCGTGCGAAACGCTCGTCACGACGAACCTGATCGTGCTCGCCGGCGAAGTCCGCATGTCGAAGAAGGCCGCGGGCCCGAACGAGATCATGAGCAAGTCCGGCAAGGTCAATAAGAAGCTTGCCGAGAAGCTCGCACGCGCCGCGGTGAAAGACATCGGCTACGCGCAGAAGGGCTTCCACTGGAAGACCGCGAAAGTGCAGGTTCATCTGCACGGCCAGTCCGCCGACATCGCGCAAGGCGTCGAAGCCGCCGGCAACAAGGACGAAGGTGCCGGCGACCAGGGCATCATGTTCGGCTACGCGACCAACGAAACCCCGGAACTGATGCCGGCGCCGCTCCAGTATTCGCACAACGTCTTGAAGCTGATGGCCGACGCTCGTCACTCCGGCAAGCAGAAGCTTTTCGAGCCGGACGCGAAGAGCCAGTTCACACTGCAGTATGTGAACGGCAAGCCGGTTAAGTGCACCGCTGTCGTCGTCTCGACGCAGCACAAGGAAAAAGACGGCAAGAAGGTTCTGGAGTCGGGCGACATCAAGCAGCTCGTGCTTCCTTATATTAAGAAGGTGCTGCCGGAAGGCTGGATGCCGCCGCTCGATCAGGTTTACGTCAACCCGACTGGCCGCTTCGTCATCGGCGGTCCAGACGGTGACTCCGGCCTCACCGGCCGTAAGATCATCGTCGACACGTACGGCGGCGCTGCTCCGCATGGCGGCGGCGCTTTCTCCGGCAAGGACCCGTCGAAGGTCGACCGTTCGGCTGCTTACGCTGCGCGTTATCTTGCGAAGAACGTGGTCGCAGCCGGTCTCGCTGACCGCTGCACGATCCAGCTTTCCTACGCGATCGGCGTTGCACATCCGTTGTCCGTCTACGTGAATACCGACGGCACCGGCAAAGCCGACGAGCAGAAGATCGCCAAGGTTCTGCAGGAACTCATGAGCCTGACGCCTCGCGGCATCCGCACGCATCTGAAGCTGAACAAGCCGATTTATGCGCGCACCGCCGCTTACGGCCACTTCGGCCGCGCGCCCGACAAGGATGGCGGCTTCTCGTGGGAGAAGACCGATCTCGCGGACAAGCTCCGCAAAGCGTTCTGACCGAAATTCCGAAAAGCGCCGCGCACCAGCGCGGCGCTTTTTTCGGCCGCCGCAAAGGGCACAAGCTGCGCAAGCAGCAGGCCGGACTTTACGAAGACCTGCTCCCGAAATTATCGCTCGACATTTCGCAGGCTGCGCCGCGCGAGCTCGCGTCTATTTTTCCGTTCGCGCTTGAAAAGCTCCAGCTCGAGATCGGCTTCGGCGGCGGCGAGCATCTGCTGCATGAAGCGCGCAAGCACCCTTCGACCGGCTTCATCGGCTGCGAGCCCTTCATCAACGGCATGGCGAAGATGCTTGCCGTGATCCAAAAAGAAGCCATTCCAAACATCCGGCTGCATCCGAGCGACGCGCTCTATCTGCTCGAATGGTTACCGGAACATTCGCTCGACCGGATCGACATTCTTTATGCCGACCCGTGGCCGAAGAAGCGGCACTGGAAGCGGCGCTTCATCTCCGATGAAAATGTCGCGCGCTTCGCGCGCGTGTTGAAACCGGGCGGCATGCTTCGTTTCGCAAGCGATATCGACACCTATGTCGAGTGGGCGCTGGTGCGGCTGCTGCGCGCGAAGGAATTTCACTGGCTCGCCGAAAAAGCCGACGACTGGCGCCTGCCGTATCCGGACTGGCCGGGTACCCGTTACGAGCAAAAAGCACTCCGGGAAGGCCGGAAACCGGCCTATCTCGAGTTCCGCCGGGTCTGAATAAGCCTTGCGATTCCGGGGATCGGCGCTATATTCCCGGCCAATCAACAACATCTCAGAACGATCTACGGATCGATGATGAGAGTGGGGACCAGACCGGGCCCCGCTCCAAATCCCGTTTCTTAAGCCGGTCACGCGAAGACGAATGCAGTTAGACGCCGACCAGTTTGAACCTCGCCTTGTCACTGAACAGGGTATTGCCGCGCGTGTTGCCGCGGTGATCGAGCCCGCGCTCGGCACGCTCGGCTACCGGCTCGTGCGCGTGAAGGTGACTGGCCGCGACGGCGGCACGCTGCAAGTGATGGCCGAACGGCCGGACGGCACTTTCACCATTGAAGATTGCGAGGCGACGAGCCGCGCGCTGTCGCCGATCCTCGATGTCGAAGACCCGATTCAAGCGGCCTATCGCCTGGAAGTTTCCTCGCCCGGCATCGACCGTCCGCTCGCGCGGCGCTCCGACATCGAGCGCGCAATCGGACACGAAGCCAAGATCGAAATGACGATGATGGTGGAAGGCCGCAAGCGCTTTCGCGGGATCATCGAAGGCATCGAAGGCGACGCGGTGAAGCTGAAAAGCACCGAAGGCAAAGCCGATGCGCTCCTGCCGATGAACGAAATCGCGGACGCGAAGCTCATGCTGACCGACGCGCTGATCGAAGAATCCCTTCGCCGCGACAAGGCGGCAAACGGAATACCAGAACCCGCGGATGAAGAAGCCGCGCCGAAAAACCAGAAACACCCGGCGAAGCGCCGGGCCTAGACGCTCACGGAGAACGCACAATGGCCGTCGCCGCCAATAAACTCGAACTCCTCCAGATCGCGGATGCAGTCGCGCGCGAAAAGACGATCGACCGTTCGATCGTGATCGCCGCCATGGAAGACGCAATCGCGAAAGCCGCGCGCTCCCGCTATGGCGCGGAAACCGATGTCCACGCGGAAATCAATGCGAAGACCGGCGAACTCCGCCTTTCGCGCCACATGGTGGTCGTCGAGAAGGTCGAAAATTCCGCGATCGAAATGACGCTCGAGGACGCGCGCCGCCACAACCCGGCGGCACAGGTCGGCGACACCATTGCCGATACGCTGCCGCCGCTCGAATACGGCCGCATCGCCGCGCAATCCGCGAAGCAGGTCATCGTGCAGAAGGTGCGCGAAGCCGAGCGCGATCGTCAATACGCGGAATACAAGGATCGCATCGGCGAGATCGTGAACGGCGTCGTAAAGCGCGTCGAATACGGCAATGCCGTGCTCGATCTCGGCCGCGGCGAAGCCGTGATCCGCCGCGACGAGTTGCTGCCGCGCGAAACGTTCCGCAACGGCGACCGCGTCCGAGCTTATGTCTATGACGTGCGCCGCGAACCGCGCGGCCCGCAGATTTTCCTATCGCGTACGCATCCGCAGTTCATGGCGAAGCTGTTCACGCAGGAAGTGCCGGAAATCTATGACGGTATTATCGAGATCAAAGCGGTGGCCCGCGATCCGGGTTCGCGCGCTAAAATCGCGGTGATTTCGCGCGATTCCTCGGTCGATCCGGTCGGCGCCTGCGTCGGTATGCGCGGCTCGCGTGTGCAGGCGGTCGTCAACGAACTCGCCGGCGAGAAGATCGACATCATTCCATGGTCGCCCGATGTCGCGACCTTCGTCGTGAACGCACTCGCGCCTGCGGAAGTCGTGAAAGTCGTGCTCGACGAAGTGCGCGAGCGTATCGAAGTCGTGGTGCCGGATGCGCAGCTTTCGCTCGCGATCGGCCGCCGCGGCCAGAACGTGCGTCTCGCTTCGCAACTCACCGGCTGGGACATCGACATTCTCACCGAAGCCGAAGAGAGCGAGCGCCGCCAGAAGGAATTCGCGGAACGCTCGAACATGTTCATGGAAAGCCTCGACGTCGACGAGACGGTCGCGCAGTTGCTTTCCTCCGAAGGCTTCACTTCGGTCGAAGATCTCGCTTTCGTTCCGATCGACGAACTTGCGGGCATCGAAGGATTCGACGAGGACACCGCGACCGAACTTCAGTCGCGCGCCAAGGATTTCCTCGACCGCATCGAGAAGGAACTCGACGACAAGCGCAAGGCGCTCGGCGTCAAGGACGAACTCGCAGAGGTTCCGGGCGTCACCACCAAGATGATGGTCGCGCTTGGCGAAAACGACGTGAAGACGGTCGAAGACCTTGCGGGTTGCGCCACCGACGATCTCACCGGCTGGACCGAGCGTAAGGACGGCGAGACCCAGCGTCACGCCGGCTTCCTCGAAGGCTTCGACATCGATCGCGAAGGCGCGGAAGCGCTGATCATGCAGGCCCGCGTCAAGGCCGGCTGGATCGACGAAGCGGCGCTCGCTCCGGCTGAAGCGGAAGCCGAGGCCGAAGCAGAGCCGCAGAACTAAGGAGCCTGGATGCTCGCGCGCATGGAAGACATCGATACCGATGAAGGGCTCGCCGCGGCGCGGCGGGCTCCCGTCCGGACGTGTCTTGCCACGCGCGAGAATGTGCCGATCGAAGACATGATCCGTTTCGTGGCGGCACCCGACGGCACGGTGGTTCCGGATCTGTCGCGCAGTCTGCCCGGACGCGGCGCCTGGGTTAGCGCCTCGCGCAAAGCGATTGAAAAGGCGATTGCACAGAAGGCTTTCTCGCGCGCGTTTCGCGGCAAGGCGCAAGCGGATGC
>JAKFYO010000010.1 GCA_021730825.1 Hyphomicrobiales bacterium | reverse complement strand
AGCCGGTGCGCAACGCTTGCTACGGCTTGATCGGTATTAGAAATCAATTCGCCCATAAACTTAGTACGTCTATGGACGTCCCCAACCCCAAGATGGATGGCTTCTTCAAAAAACTAACGCTTCACGAGGGGCGCGAGTTCTATCCGCACCACCTCTACAATCAGGATTCCGTACACGAGATCGAAAAAGACCGATCAAGACGAATGATCTTCCTCATCAACCTAAAAATGTGCCTTATCTGGTGTATGCGAGATCGCGTTAGTCACGAGCTTTGGTCAAGCACGCCGGTTCCCGAAGGGGTGCTCCGGACCCGTATGGAGGAAGACCGGAAGCAATCCGAGGCCGGGCCTCAGACATAGCGCGGTAAATCTCAGCCACCCAAAATTCGTCAGCGCAAAAATTCAACTCAGCGCGCGATAGGGCGCCTACTCCCGCCTCGATCATGGCGGGAGTTATCTCAATCTCTTCCTCAGTTTTCGCCAGCCTGTCGGCCATTTATCTATTCCTAGTGGCTTGTGGTGTCAACGCTATATATGGGAATATATACTTATCATAGGGATTGCGGCCAGAGCGGGGAAATTCCGATTTCGAGACAGGATTACCAAATCGAGAATACCGCGCCCGCAAAGCGGGTTAGGCGGAGTTCTTGGGACCTGTGGATAGGAATTTATCCCCGCACATGAAAGCGGCATCAAATTCGCGGGGTTCATCAGGAAACCCGCCATGCCGTTTCGCGAACCACCCGTCATTGTCCGCGGCCCCAGCTATGCCGCAATCCGCACCTTTCGCAGCGAGAGCCGCGAGGATTTGCTCCAACGTGAGCGGTGCCTGCTCGGCGCGGGATTACCCGGACAAAAGGCGCGGCTCGCCCGCGCGCTGCGCGCAGAAAGGTGCGCCGCTGCGTCTGGCAATGGCTATGATCTTGCACGGCATTTCGCGCTCGCGCGCTTGTGTAGCCAAAGCGCCTTGCGAGCGAAGCTTGCGAGGCATATTTCAGACCCAGAAAAACGCACCCGGAGAAAAACGATGTCCGAGACGACGAACCGTCCCAAGGTCGTGAAGTCCGACGCCGAATGGCAGAAGGAACTGACCCCGGAGCAGTATCACATCACCCGCAAGCACGGCACCGAGCCGGCCTGGACCGGGCCTTATCTCAACGAAAAGAGCAAAGGCGTCTACAACTGTGTCGCCTGCGGCGCGGCGCTGTTTTCGTCGGAGACGAAATACGATTCCGGCTCCGGTTGGCCGAGTTTCTATCAGCCGATCGAAAAGGGCGCGGTCGCTGAGCATTCCGACAACTCATTCCTGATGCGCAGGACTGAGATCCGCTGCGCCTCTTGCGAGGCGCACCTCGGCCACGTATTCCCGGACGGACCCAATCCGACCGGTCAGCGCTACTGCATGAACGGTCATGCGCTGAAATTGAAGAAGGCCGATGACAAGGACAGCAAATAGCGAAGGCTGGAACTTAGCCGCGCTCGGCAAGACGCCGGCCGCCAAGAAAATCGAATCGAAGCAAGTCGTCCACGGGATCACTCTCGTGGACGATTTTGCTTGGCTGCGCGACCCGAAATGGCAGGAGGTATTCCGCGATACCAGCATCCTTCAGCCCGATATTCGTGCCTATCTCGAAGCCGAGAACGCCTACACGGAAAATGCGCTCGCGCCTTATGTGCCGCTCAAGAAAAAGCTGATCGCGGAAATGCGCGGCCGCATCAAGGAGGACGACTCCTCGGTGCCTTCGCGAGACGGGCCGTTCGCTTATTTTTCGCGCTATCGCGACGGCGGACAGCATCCGCTGGTGTGCCGCGAGCCGTCAAACGGCGGCACCGAAGAAATCATGCTCGACGGCGACGCGCTCGCCAAAGGCAAATCCTATTTCTCGCTTGGCGGCGCCGCGCATTCGCCGGATCATAAGCTGCTCGCATGGAGCTTCGACGACAAGGGCTCGGAACTCTACAGCGTCCGCGTGCGCGAGCTTGCGAGCGGAAACGACCGACCAGATCTCGTTACCGATACCGGAGGCGGGCTCATCTGGCTCGATGACGCGAGCGGCTTCTATTATGTGAAGCTGGATGCCGAACATCGCCCGTCGCGCGTCTATCTGCACAGGCTCGGCAAAGACACGAAAGACGACGAATTGATCTACGAGGAGGCCGACAAAGGCTTCTTCGTCAGCATCGGGAAATTGCAGGCCGACCGCTTCGCCGTGATTTCCACCGGCGACCATGACACTTCCGAAATTCATCTGCTCGATCTGAAGAACCCTTCGGCGAAGCCGCGGCTAATTGAGCCGCGCACCGTCGGCCTACGCTACGAAGTCGAGCATCATCCGTCGTTCAACGGCGAGGAAGTG
Organism: Hyphomicrobiales bacterium; assembly: GCA_021730825.1. Taxonomy (GTDB): domain Bacteria; phylum Pseudomonadota; class Alphaproteobacteria; order Rhizobiales; family Xanthobacteraceae. The sequence continues at coordinate 2,263 of JAKFYO010000010.1, read as the reverse complement.
CTGATCGTGCTGACGAACGCCGATGGCGCGGAAGACTTCAAGATCGCAACCGCGCCGCTTGCAAATCCGGCCCGCGCGAACTGGCGCGATTTAATCCCCTATCAATCCGGCACGCTGATCCTCGACTGCTCAATTTTCAAGGATTGGATGACGCGGCTCGAGCGTCACGAAGGCCTGCCGCGCATCATTGTGCGCGAGATCGCAAGCGGAGCGGAGCATTCTATTTCTTTCAAGGAAGAGGCCTATTCGCTCGGCTCTTCCACCGGCTTCGAATTCGCAACCGACAACCTGCGCTTTCATTACTCATCCATGACGACGCCGACCGAAGTCTGGGATTACGACATGCGCACGCGTGCGCGCGTCATGCGCAAGCGCCAGGAAGTGCCGTCCGGACATAAGCCTTCGGACTACGTGACGCGGCGTATTTTCGCGAAGGCGAGTGACGGCGCCATCGTTCCGATCTCGCTCATCCATCACGCAAACACAAAGATCGACGGCTCGGCGCCATGCCTGCTTTATGGCTATGGCTCCTACGGCATCTCGATGCCGGCCGCGTTCTCGACCGGCCGTCTGTCGCTCGTCGATCGCGGCTTCGTGTATGCGGTCGCGCATATCCGCGGCGGCACCGATAAAGGCTGGCGCTGGTATCTCGACGGCAAGATGGAGAAGAAGGAAAACACCTTCACCGACTTCATCGCCTGCGGAGAACACCTGATCGCGCAGAAATTCGCGGCAGCGGACAAGATCGTCGCGCATGGCGGCTCGGCGGGTGGCCTGCTCATGGGCGCGGTCGCAAACTTCAAGCCCGAACTGTTCGCGGGCATCATCGCGGAAGTGCCGTTCGTCGATGTCATCAACACCATGTTAGATGGCACGCTGCCGCTCACACCACCGGAATGGCCCGAATGGGGCAACCCCACCACCGACAAGGCCGTGCTCGAGCGGATGCTGCGCTATTCGCCTTACGACAATGTCGCAGCGAAGGCTTATCCTTCGATTCTGGTGCTCGCGGGCCTCACCGATCCCCGCGTGACTTACTGGGAGCCTGCGAAGTGGGTTGCGAAGCTGCGCTCGCTCAATACCGGCAAGCATCCGATTTTCCTCAAGACCAACATGGACGCAGGGCACGGCGGCGCGGCAGGACGCTTCGACCGGCTCGATGAAGTCGCAATCGCGTATGCCTTTGCGATCGTCACCGCTGGCGCAGACGCCACGGCATGAAGCAGCATGACAGGTTAGATGCCTTCGCGATCCTGGCGATGATCGCGCTCACGGCATCGTGGGGCTTTCAGCAGGTCGCGATCAAAGTCACGAACGACGCCGTGTCGCCCGCGTTTCAAAGCGGCCTGCGCTGCGCGGGCGCTTTCGTGCTGCTCATGATCTGGTGTCATGCGCGCGGCATTAAACTCTTCGAACGCGACGGCACGCTGATCCCCGGTCTGATCGTCGGTTTTCTGTTCGCGTTGGAATTTGTGTTTATCTATTGGGCTCTGGTTTACACCGACGTAGCGCGCAGCATTCTCTTTCTCTACGCCTCGCCATTCGTTGTCGCGATAGGTGCGCACTATCTGTTGCCGAACGAGCGCATGGGATTGGCGCAAGTCGCCGGATTGCTTTGTGCGTTTGGCGGTCTCGTACTCGCGCTACGTGACAGCCTTTCGGTGCCGTCCAGCACCGCCCTGATCGGCGATCTGATGATGCTGGTTGCCGCGATATTGTGGGCGGTGACGACACTTGTGATCAAGAAAACATCGCTGATAAAAATTCATTCCGCGAAGACGCTTGCCTATCAGCTTGGCGTCACCGCGCTGTTCGTGCCGGGGGCGCTGCTAGCAGGCGAAAGCGGGATTACGAAATTCGACGGCTTGGTCGCGGCATCGCTCGCCTACCAGATTATTATCGTCGCCTTCGCTTCTTATCTCGCATGGTTCGCACTGATACGAACTTATCCGGCGTCGACGCTTTCCGTATTCACGTTCCTGTCGCCGTTGTTTGCGATGCTGTCGGGCGCGTATTTTCTGAACGAGCGCGTAAGCCCGCTATTGTGGATCGCACTTGCGCTAGTTGCGTTTGGAATCTGGCTCGTCAATCACCCGAGGAAGCAGCCTGCCTAGCCTCAGTGTGGTGCTGCGCTCGGCCCGCGATATTCTTCCTGCTCATCGACGCCCGCGCGCTTCACGTGCTCCTGCAACTCTTCGATGGAGCCGAAACGCACGGTGCCGGACGGAAGCTCCGCTTCGATCGAGCGGTCTGAGTAAAGCGT
>JAKFYO010000218.1 GCA_021730825.1 Hyphomicrobiales bacterium | reverse complement strand
GGCCGGCTTCGACGAGCTTGGTTTCCTTCTCGAAGATCTGGACCAGTCTGACCATGCTGTCGCCGATACGACGCAGCAACATTTCAGCTTCGTCGCGGCTCTTAATCGCCTGGGAAATCCGTTTCACTTCGTTGTTCATCGGCTACGCTCCTGCAGGGCTATAAGTTCGCGTTGGACATGATCGGCGACACCTACGCCGCCGTTTTTCGCAATCGTGTTTGCGTATTCTTCCGTCAGCATCGAGCGCCAAGCGCTCTGACCCTGACTTTCACCGGCACCGAGCGGGCCTTCTTTTTCCTGCACGCCGGCAAACATTTCTTCGAGCATGTTGGTTAAGAAAACGCTTTCGAACTGCTGGGCAGTGTCCTTGATCTTCTTCAGCGCCGCGGGCGAAAGCGCGTTCGCGGTCTGCTCAACCGCGGGGGCAGCAGCAGCGGCAAGCGCTGCGATTGCGGGGATCGCCATTACATCACCTCGATTTCTGCCTGGATCGCCCCGGAAGCCTTGATGGCTTGCAGGATCGAGATCAGGTCGCGGGGCCCGACGCCGAGTGCGTTCAAGCCATCGACGAGTTCTTTCAGCGAAATGCCTTCGTTGACGAGACCGAATTTCCGGCCGTCTTCCTGCACCTGAATGTTGGTGCGAGGGACCACCTGCGTCCGTCCTTTGGTGAACGGGTTGGGCTGGCTTACCTGCGGTTGTTCGGTGATCGTGACGGTGAGATTTCCCTGCGCGACCGCGACCGTGGAGACGCGCACGTCTCGTCCCATCACGATGATGCCGGATCGCTCGTCGATCACGACTTTGGCCGGCTGATCGGGCTCGACCACGATCGGTTCGATTTCGGTGAGCAAGGATACGAGATTGCCTTTGTATTTCGGCGGTACGGTGAGGGCGACCGTCGCGCGGTCGATCAACTCGGCCACCGGCGCGCCCATGAAATCGTTGATGGCGCCCGCGATGCGCTTCGCGGTGGTCAGGTCGGGGTTGCGCAGCGAGAGCCGCACCGAGGTCATGCGATTGAGCGCGAAGTCGATTTCACGTTCGACCAACGCACCGTTCGAAATGCGGCCGACGGTGGGAACGCCGCGAATGATCTTCGCGGCATCGCCTTCCGCCTGAAAGCCTGCGACGGCGACGGTGCCTTGCGCGACCGCGTAAACATTGCCGTCCGCGCCGAGGAGAGGGGTCACGAGCAACGTGCCGCCCTGCAAGCTCTTGGCATCGCCGAGTGCTGAGACCACGACGTCGAGGCGCGTGCCTTGCGTAGAGAAGGCGCGAAGGTTGGCGGTCACCATGACGGCCGCGATATTGCCGGTACGAAGCTGCGCGCCGCGGATATTGACGCCAAGGCGCTCGAGCATCGCCTGCAAGCTCTGCCGCGTGAATGGCGAGTTGTTGAGGCTGTCGCCGGTGTTGTTCAGGCCGACCACGAGGCCATAGCCTATCAACTGGTTCTCGCGGACGCCTTCGACGTCGATGAGATCCTTGAGGCGAGACGCCGCGGAGGCTTCGCCCGCGATCAGGATCGCGAGCAAGGCGCCGAACAGGAAACGGATCGTCTTAGTCATCGACAGGGCTCCCCAGCGGGTCGATGGTGAAACTCTGGACAAGCCTTTGCGAAGCGCGTGCCAACGCCGCATTTTTCTTAAGCACTTGATCCGACTCGATTTTTTGAATCGCCGAACCGCGCCGTAAATTCCGGGCGGCAAAGAACTCCGGTCCAGGCGGCAAGAACTGCCGGGTGCTTAACCGGGCGTTAACCATATCGGCCCGAGTTTTGCGCCTATGCGCATTTATGCTCCGAACCAGACCAACGGCACCGCAGCCGCCTCGGCTCCGCGGAAGGCTGGCCCGGCCGGGAGTTTCACGCTCGATAGTTCCAGCGCGACTTCGAAGCCGCAAGCGACGGCGGCCACTGCCGGCGTCGGGGGTCTCGACTCACTACTCGCGCTCCAAGGCGTCGAGGATGCCGGCGAGCGGCGCAAGCGCTTCGCCCGCCGGGGCAAGTCGGCGCTCGACCTGCTCGATGAACTGAAGGCGGAACTTCTGGCGGCCGACCTTCGGCGCGATACCTTGAGCCGCCTGCAAGGCAAGCTTGCAGAACTCACAGAAAAGAGCGGAACGCCCGGACTTGATGAGGTTTTGGGCGAAATCGAGCTCCGGGTCGCCGTGGAACTCGCAAAACGGACGCCCAAGGCCGCCTAATTGTGGCGCGGCCAGCACTCGTAATTTTCGCGTCACGTTCCGGACTTATCCGCTCTCCGGCCACCCATTGATGGGGGCGGGGTACATCGCTATAAGCCCGGCCCAATTCGGACGGGGCAGGAATAAGCCTCGCCGGTGCTGCTAGGGAAATTGCGTTAGGGGATCGTTGCATGGTTGCGTTGCTGGACACCTACCGTCCGACCGAAGACGAGCCGTTCATGAACGAGCGGCAGAAGGAATATTTCCGCCTGAAGCTCTTGCGCTGGCGGGACGACATTCTGCGCGAAGCGAAGCAGACGCTTCAGCATTTGCAGGAAGAGAACGTCAATCATCCCGATCTCGCAGACCGCGCTTCTTCGGAAACCGACCGCGCGATCGAGCTGCGCGCACGCGACCGGCAGCGCAAGCTGATTGCGAAGATCGACGCGGCACTCGAGCGGATCGAAGACGGGTCTTACGGTTTCTGCATCGAGACGGGCGATCCGATTTCGCTGAAGCGCCTGGAGGCGCGTCCGATCGCAACGCTTTCGATCGAAGCGCAGGAACGCCACGAGCGCCGCGAAAAAGTTTATCGGGACGAATAGCGCTTACGAAGCGCGCAGGCGAAATCCCGCGGCGGCGAGCCAGCCGATAACTCCGCCGATTACTCCCGGCAGAACGAAGTACTGCAACAAGAAGAGCGGGCCGGTTTCCGGCTGCGCCCGATAAACTTCCGGCGCATTGAACAGGTTGAAAAACGCGAGCAGCAAGGCTGGCAGCAGGCATAAGATTCCGCCGAGCAAAGCCGCCGCATAAACGCTCAGCATCCCGCGCTTGCGTAAAAAGAAAAACGCGGGAAATCCGGCGGGAGCGATGATTGCAACGGCGGTTGCGCCGCCGACGAGCAACACCGCATCCCACGCTGGCCACAAGAGCCAGCTATAAATCGCGAGCACGAAAGCAGTTCCTGTCGCGAAGCCGGCAAACGCGCGAAGCAAAGATATTCTATGTTCGTTCATCGCGACGTGAACAGGAATTTCACGAAGCGGAAGAACGTGTAGAGCGTAAGCTCCACCACCGCCGTGAGGATTAAGAGAAACAATGCGCGCTGACCGAGATCGTCGGTGATCGCCGCGCGGAATTTATACTTGATGCTGTCCGGAAAATAATTATCGACCAGCGCATAAAGCTGGAGCGTGAGCGGCTGGAGCTTCGTGTAAGCCCAGCCCAGGAAATCCAGCTGGAACGCGAACAAATAGCCGTAGAGCAACCAGACGATGACGATGGTGAGCGCAAGCAGGATGGCCTTGCCAATGAAGAGCGTAAGAAATCCGGGCCCACGGTGAGGAGGCGGCGCTTCTTCGTAGCGGTTCTCGTAATGCGTCATGCGACTCTCCAAGGCTTCGTGCGAATTGAGCGACTCGCCTTTCGGATTGTCAAACGGCCTAATTACTCGCGCCGAATGAGAAGAGATCGATGTCCGGCTCCGGTTTTCCGCTAAGCGCGTTCGCGATCATCTCGCTTGCCACTTGGGCGTAAGTCGTGCCGTTGCCGCCGAAGCCGAGTACCGCGCAGACACGCGGCATGCCGGGCACGTTGCCGATTGTTGGCAGTCCCGTTTCGGATGCGCCAAAGGCTCCGGACCAGGCGTAGCCGATGTTCTCGTCCTCGAAAGCGACCTGCGGCATCAGGAGTTTCAGCTTGCTCCTGAAGCGGTTGATTTTTGACGGAATGCGTTTTGCGCGGCGTTCGTTGTCGTTGTGATTTTCGTCTTCGCCGCCGACGACCACGCGGCCATCAGGGGTCGTCCGCACATAGATGTAAGGATCGGAAGCCTCCCAGAGCAACGCGCGCGATGGCCAGAGATTTTGTGGTTGCGGCTTTGTTGCTGCCGCCCACGTAGACACGACCTGATGCGACTTCATCGTAAGAAATTCAGGAAGGTCGTAGCCGCAGCAAAGCACGACGAAATTCGCAGCGATGCGATGGCCTGCTTTGGTCGTTACGACGATGCGCTTCTCGTTTGCGTCGATGGATTTCGCTTCGACGGGTGCCAAGACTTTCGTGCCGTTCTCGACGGCTTTGCTCAGAACGCCGAGCGCCATTTTGACCGGATGCGACTCTGCGGAATTACCGGAGAGGATTGCGTTCGGGCGGTCGATGCCGAAGTCGGTGAGTAGCTGTTTTCGCTCGATGATGCGCGAAGGAAATCCAAGCGCCACACGCGCTTCGCATTCGCGCCGCAGACCCGCTGGTCCAAGCACCTTACCGGGTAGCAGAAGCGAAGAGCGTTCTACGTAGTCGCAATCGATGCCGAGCGATTTAATTTTCCTGGTCAGATTGCGCATCGCCCTGAACGAGCGCTTCCAGACGCGGGAGGCTTTCTCCTTGCCGATCTTGTCGGCGAGAACGACCAGCGGGTTGTCGATTTCAAAAAGGAGAA
>JAKFYO010000082.1 GCA_021730825.1 Hyphomicrobiales bacterium | reverse complement strand
GAAGAAATACGGCACCCGGACTCCGCTACTGCCAGAAATTAGCGAATCAAATAAAGGACTTAGCGGAGTTTCTAGACTCTAAGACTCAAATATAAGTAGATGCAATTCCAAGGAAATCCTTGGCTTGGAGGCTCGCACCACCTATCAGCGCACCGTCAACGTCAGGCTGAATTATGAGATCGCGCGCGTTCTCCGGCTTCACCGAACCGCCGTAGAGAATTCGGGTGTTCTGCCCCTCCGCGCCAAAGCGCTGGCTGAGCGTCTCCCGTATCGCCTTGTGCATGTCGGCGACGTCGGCCTTGGTGGGCGTCAACCCTGTCCCGATCGCCCAAACCGGCTCATAGGCAACCACCAGCGTCGCAGCCGTCGCAGCGTCGGGAATAGAGCCCGCAAGCTGCTCACGCACTACGGCAACGGCCTTTCCGGCTTCCCGCTGTTCCTTGCGCTCGCCGACGCAAACGATGATGACAAGACCCACGCGGAGCCCCGCCTCCGCCTTGGCCCGCACCAGCGCATCGCTCTCGCCGTGATCGGCCCGGCGCTCGGAGTGCCCTACGATGACGTAGGAGGCACCAACGTCTTTCAGCATCTCGGCAGAGATATCGCCGGTATGGGCGCCGGACGCTTTCCCGTGGCAGTCCTGCCCGCCGATCAAGACGCCAGTGCCGGCGACCTGCACGCTAGCCTCGCGGATGAGCGTCGCGGGCGGGCAGATCAGGAAGTCCGCCTTGGCCTTGAGGGCGGCAGAATAGCCGCCGCTGATGGCCATCAGCTCCGGCAGGCTCGCTGCGAGGCCGTTCATTTTCCAGTTTCCGGCGACTAGCGGGCGGCGGGTCATCTCGCAAAATTCCTTGTTGTTTTAGGGCGTTCTGCCGCGTAGCAGAGCGGCTTAAGCACCGCAAATTGCGGCAAGTCCTCACGTTGCGACCCCGGCGCGCGGTCCCTATTATCCGGCCCGCTTCCCCTAACCCTCTGGAATCCAAGATGCTTCAAGGCTTTCGCTCAGGCTCCCGCACGATACTGACCCAGATCGTGCTCGTTATTCTGATGGGCTTGCTCACGATCAGCTTCGTGTTCTGGGGCATTGGGGACGTATTCCGGGGCTTTGGCGGGCAAACCGTCGCGAAGATCGGCGGCACTGAAATCCGCATCGACAACTATCGCCGCGCATTCAACGACCGCCTTCAGGACATCGGCCGCCAGATCAATCGGCCCTTCACGCCGGACCAGGCGCGGGCCATGGGCGTCGACCGTCAGGTGCTTGGCGAACTCGTGGCCGATGCAGCTCTCGACGAGAAAACCAAGAGCCTCGGCCTTTCTGCGACCGATGCGATTGTGCGCGAACGCGTAATGAATTTCTCGGGCTTCAAGGGACCGGACGGGAATTTCGATCCGGTCCGCTATCAGGCGCTGCTGCGGAACAACAATTTCACGGAGGCGACATTTCTCGCGGCCGAAAAACGTCTCGCAATCCGCCAGCAGTTGCTCGGCGCGCTGGGCGGTGAAGTCGTCCCCTCGAAAACGCTGACTGACGCATTCTGGCGTCTACAGAACGAGACACGCACGATCGAATATGTGCGCCTCACGCTCGCGCAGGCCGGCGCCATTCCGAGCCCAAGCGAAGCGGATCTCAAAACCTATTTCGATGCGAACAAGGCGGCTTTCCGCGCGCCGGAATATCGCACGCTTCGCGTTCTGCATCTGACGCCGCAGGCGCTCGTCAAAGACATCACGATCGGCGACGACGAATTGAAGAAGGCCTATGAGCAGGTCAAGGAACGCCTCACCGTCGCCGAGCGCCGCCAGATCGACCAGATCACGTTTGCTTCGCTCGACGACGCGAAAGCCGCCGCCGACCGTCTGGCAAAAGGCGAAAAGTTCGAAGCGATTGCCGCCCAGTTGAAACTGACCGTGGTCCCGCTCGGCCTCATTGCAAAAAGCGAGATCATCGATGCGCCGGTCGCGGAAGCCGCCTTCGCTCTTGCCGCCAACGCAACGAGCCAGCCGATTGCCGGACGCTTCGGTCCGGTTCTCGTTCGCGTGAGCAAGATCGAGCCGCAGCGCACGCCGGGTTTCGACGAGGTATCGAAGTCGCTGCGCGAAGACCTCCAGCTTCGCCAGGCGCTTCTTCGCACGCAGGCGCTTCACGACAAGATCGAGGACGAGCGCGGCGCGGGCCTCACCCTTGAGGAAATCAGCAAGAAGCTGAACGTACCGGTAATCTCGGTGGACGCGATCGACCGCAGCGGACGCCGCCCGGACGGCACGCAAGTGCCCAATCTCCCCAACGCAGAAGCCCTGCTCAGCGGCGCGTTTGCCGCGCAGAAGAATGTCGAAACCGACGCCATCGAACTGCGCGAAACCCGCAGTACGATCTGGTACGAAGTCGTGGACATCAAGCCGTCGCGCGAGCGCACGTTCGAGGAAGCCAAGGCGAGCGCAGAAACGCGCTGGAAGGACGAGCAGGCCGGAAAGAAGCTCACCGAGCTTGCCGTCGAAATTCAGAAGAAACTCGACGGTGGCGCGGCTTTCGCTGCTGCGGCTCCGAACCTGAAGGTGGAGAAGTCAGAGAAATTCAACCGCGCCGCCACCGTTCCGGGCCTCGACACAAACACCGTTGCGCGCGTCTTCCTGACCGCGAAAGACAAAGCCGGCATCGGTACGCCTGACGGCAGTACCGACCGCATCGTATTTCGCGTGACCGCGACCGACGTTCCGGCGACGGCGCCTCCCGCGCAGCTCATCCAGCAACTCACGCAGTCGATTCAGGAAGACTTGCAGGTGCAATATGTGAGCCGCCTGCAAACGCAGCTTGGCCTTCGCGTGAACGAAGCTGCGATGCGGCAGGTAACGGGCGCAGCCGAGCAGAGATAGAGATAGTGTCATGGAGGTCTTGCCAGATGAAGGCGCCTTCGGCGCTACTTACGCCAATGGCAAGCCGCAACTCGTCTGGACGACTTTGGTCGCCGATCTCGAGACGCCCGTCTCCGCTTACCTGAAACTCGCGCGCGAGCGCTTTCCGTCTTTTCTTCTGGAGTCGGTCGAAGGCGGTGCGGTGCGCGGCCGCTATTCGATCATCGGCTTCGACCCCGATCTCATCTTCCGCGTACGCGGCGACAAGGCGGAAATCAATCGTACTGCGCGCACGAACGCGTCCGCGTTCGAAGCCGTGAAACAACCGCCGCTCGGCGCGCTGCGAACGTTGATCGAGGAAAGCAAAGTCGACGTGCCCTACGGCTTGCCGCCGATGGCCGCCGGTATCTTCGGCTATCTCGGCTACGACATGGTACGGCAGATGGAAAAGCTCGCCGCACCAAAAGCCGATCCGATTGGCACGCCGGATGCAGTTCTGATCCGTCCGACCATCGTTGTCGTGTTCGACGCGGTGAAGGACACGATGATCGTAATTACGCCGGTTCGCGCGCAAGCCGGTGTCGCGGCAAAAGCCGCTTACGCACAGGCGGTCGAACGCCTGACAGCGGTAGTCGATGCGCTCGATATACCGCTGAACAAGGAAGCGACCGCGGAGACGGATGACGTCATCGGCGCGAATGCGGTTTCGAATACGAGCGCCGCCGAATACGAAGCGATGGTCGCGAAAGCGAAAGAATATATCCTCGCGGGCGATATTTTTCAGGTCGTGCTCTCGCAGCGCTTCGAAGCTTCCTTCACACTGCCGCCGTTCGCGCTTTACCGCGCGCTGCGCCGCGTGAACCCGGCACCGTTTCTGTATTTCCTGAACTATGGCGAATACGCGATTGCGGGCTCGAGTCCGGAAATTCTGGTGCGCGCGCGCGACAACAAGGTCACGATCAGGCCGATCGCAGGCACGCGCCCGCGCGGCGCAACTCCGCATGAAGACAAGGACATGGAGACTGAACTGCTCGCCGATCCCAAAGAGCGCGCGGAACACTTGATGCTACTGGACCTCGGCCGCAACGATGTCGGGCGCGTCTCGAAAATCGGCACCGTGAAGGTGACCGATCAGTTCTTTGTCGAGCGCTACAGCCACGTCATGCACATCGTCTCGAATGTCGAAGGCGAACTGCACGAGAAGCACGACGCATTGGATGCGTTTGTCGCGGGCTTTCCGGCAGGCACCGTTTCGGGCGCGCCGAAAGTGCGCGCCATGCAGATCATTGATGAGTTGGAGAAAGAAAAGCGCGGCGTCTATGCGGGCTCGGTCGGCTATTTCGCGGCCGACGGCTCAATGGACACCTGCATCGTGCTCCGCACCGCGCTCGTCAAAGGCGGCAAGATGTACGTACAGGCAGGTGCCGGCATCGTGGCCGACTCCAATCCGAAATCCGAGCAGCTTGAGTGTGAGAACAAGTCGAAGGCCCTATTCCGCGCCGCCGAGGAGGCGCGCCGCTTCGCTTCCGCCGCAAAACGCGGGCAATAAACCAAGGAATTCGAGGCCGCTGGAAGCCCAAACCGAGACCGTTTAGATAGACCCCATGAACGTCGCGCTGATCGATAACTACGATAGTTTCACCTGGAATCTCGTCCATTACCTGGGCGAACTGGGCGCGACCGTTGACGTCTATCGCAATGACGCGCTGACCGTGGACGAGCTAAAGGCGAAGAAGCCCGATGCGGTGGTGCTGTCGCCCGGCCCCTGCACGCCGAACGAAGCCGGCATTTGTCTCGACGTGAT
>JAKFYO010000224.1 GCA_021730825.1 Hyphomicrobiales bacterium | reverse complement strand
ACAAGCCGCCTCACGCGCCGCAAGGTGATCGAGAAGGAACACATCTCCGTCACGGCGCCGAAGCGCGAATACGAGGACACGTTTCCGATCGTTCGCCCCTACGGCGACGATTAAATCAGCCAATGCACGACGATTTCTGGGTGTTCGGTTACGGCTCGTTGATGTGGCGGCCGGGGTTCGAGTTTCTCGAACAACGCCCGGCGCGGCTCAACGGCGCGCATCGTGCCTTGTGCGTGATTTCGCACTTTCATCGCGGTTCGCCGGAAAAGCCGGGACTGGTGCTCGGTCTCGATCAGGGCGGTAGCTGCCGGGGGATTGCGTTCCGCGTCGCCCATAAGAATCGCGAGCAGGTGATCGAATATCTGCGCGAGCGCGAGCAGGTGACGAGCGTTTATCTGGAAAAGTATCGCTTGGTGGATCTGCTCGACGGCGACAGGGCGCGTGTGAGCGCGGTTTGCTATCTGGTCGATCGCGGCCACGCACAGTATTCCGGCGTGATGCCGCTCGAAGAACAACTGGTCTTCGTGAAGCGCGGTCACGGCAAATCGGGAAACAATCCCGACTATGTGCTTGCGACCGTGGACGCGTTGCGTTCGCTCGGTATCCGCGACCGCGGGCTGGAATGGCTCGCGGAAAGACTGAAGTCCGAGCGGCCCTTTACGCCGCGCGACGCGGATTGAACGGGATGATGTTGCCGTCCGGTGCGCCGGAGGGGGCGTTGCCGGTGTCGCCATCAAGGAGCGCGCGAAGATCGCGGTGTGCGAACGCGAGCGCTTCGATGCGTTCGACGACGTGGACATGCACTTCATCGGCGCCCAAAGGCGCGGGTTCATCGGCGTGGCCGGCCGAGATCGCGATGACCTTCGGGCCTTCCGCTGTCCGCTGCACGTAAAGCGAGACTGCGAGGTCGTAGGGCGGCGTCTGCCCCGGCGCGTAGCGGCTGGTGACGTAACGGCGGCCTGAACCGCCGCACCAGAACTGGAAGCGGCCGGCGAGACCGGGGAACTTGGTTGCGGTGAGCTCTCCCGCGTATTTCGCTCGTTCGAATCGTTGCATGAGAACAAAGGTAGAACATCAATGGTTAATGTCAACTTAACGATTGAGATCAAGTTCTCGTGCGGGCGATTTCCTCTCGTCCTTGGGCCACAAGCCGGTTTGTAGCCGTCTCGATCTGCGTCTCCAGGAGCTCGAGAAACGCGGCCTTTTCCATGCCGGGCTGGATCGGGTCCATAAATTCAATTCGCACCTTGCCGGGCTGAAATCGCAGCGAGCGGCGCGGCCAGTAGAGCCCCGAGTTTAGCGCGACCGGCACGCAGGGCACGTTCAGCTTCTCGTAGAGATGCGCAACACCGTATTTGTAGTTGGGCGGGGCATCGACCGCACGGCGTGTCCCTTCCGCGTAGATGATGAGTTGGCGGTTCTCTTTCATCCGCTCATGACCGACGTCAGTGACTTGGTCGAGCGCAGCCTTTCGTGCGCCGCGGTTTACCGGAATGAGCTTCGCTTTTGCCGTGTACCAGCCGAACAACGGAATCCACTGCAACTCGCGCTTCAGCACGAAGGTCGGGTCAGACAAAATCGCCGCCATGGTGAAGGTCTCCCACGCCGACTGATGCTTGGAGGCGACAATGATGCCGCCGGCGGGGATTTTCTCGGCGCCGATAACTTCATGTTCAATGCCGCAGATCCATTTGAGCAGAAGGTGATTTCCCGCAGCCCAGGACTTCACCGCGATCCAGATGTATTTGCGCGGCAGCAGCAGAACCGGCAGATAAAAAAGTATCTGCAGGAGCGTGTTCAGATAAAAAGCGATGTTGAAGAGGATCGCGCGGACCGACTGCACTATACGGGTTCCTTGTGTGCCGCTCTCTGGCTCAAGTCATGCGGACGAGCGCGGCAAGATATTTCAGATATTCGAAAACGAGAAGCCGCGTGACCTGCGGGCTGGTCCACCAGCTTTGCTCGCGCATGCGCTCGGTTACGACGGGATAAGGGATCAGTTCGATGCCGTCGGTTTCGCGCTCTAGCTCGGTGAGGGCGCGCGGCATGTGCCAGGCCGAGGTGACGATCAGAAGCGTCTTGAAGCCGTTCTTCTTTGCCCAGGCCGCGGTCTCAACCGCGTTGCCGAGCGTGTTCTGCGCCTCGTGGCCGAGGTCGATGCAACATTCCGAAAGCCTTGCGAAATCGGGAATCTGCTTCTTTAATTCGTCGGGTGTGATCGCCGGGTTCACGCCGGAAACGAGGAGCCGCTTGCCACGCTTGTTGGCGAGCAGTTCGATCGCGTCGGTCATGCGTTGGGCGGCACCCGTCAGCACCACAATGCCGTCGGCGCTGCGTGCGGTTCGCGTTTGTGCGGACGGAATGTCGTTCAGGAAGACCGCGAAGCCCGCGGCAAAGGCCGCGATCAGTCCGCCGCCCACACTGCAGAGCAGGATCGACGTGAAGCTACGCCCGCGGCGCGAACGCGGGGGTGTTGTTGCCGCCATTGGCGGCGTGTGTTCTTCCTTCCCCCTCATCATCCCATTCATATCGAGCATGCTATTGCGAATTGCGGCAAGCAGGCGGTCTGGCTTTTGAGCAGGTAATTCAGGCGCTGTTGCGAGAATTGCTGTCCCGTTTCGGGGCGGTGCGCCAAAAGGTCCTATAAAACAAGGCTTTTTTGAGCGGCGTTGCCGGCAAACACGGTTTTCGATCCTTTAACGGGTCTCGGGCATCATGACCTCCAGTTGAGTGAGTGAGGTTGCAATGCGTATCGAATGCCCGTCATGCGCGGCCGGCTTTGAAATCAATCCTTCGGCGTTGTCGCCGAACGGACGCACGGTGCGTTGCGCGGCCTGCAAGACAAAGTGGTTCGCAACCGCGCCGAGCCTCGTTCTGGCGGATGGCGAATTCGAAGCCATGCCCGCGCCTGCACCTGTGCCGAGCGTCAGCGCCGAGGACCGCGCCGATCACGCAGCGCTGGTCACAACCAATAAGACGGCAATCGAAGACGCCGAGATCGTTTCGGTAGACGCCGCGCCTTCCATTTCTCCGGAAGAAGCAGCGCCGCCGATACCCAAGCGCAAAACGGTGACGCAGTTCGCGCCCACTATGCGCAAGCCCGCGCCACGAGTTCCGCTTGCCTTTGTCGCGGCACTTCTTTTTGCCGCGATCTCGATCGGTATCATCGCGCGCCAGTCGATCGTGCGCGCGGCCCCCGAACTTGCGAGCCTTTATTCCGCGATCGGCTTTCCGGTAAATCTGCGGGGACTTGAGTTCCAGAACATCCGGACCAAGCAGGAAATCCAGGACGGTATCACCGTGCTTGCCATCGAAGGCGAGGTCGAGAATGTCGCGAACCGCGCGGTGGAACTGCCGCGCGTCCGGCTTTCGGTTCTTGGGGAAAACGGCGTCGAGGTTTATTCCTGGACCGCGCTTTTGCCGCGATCGATCCTTTATCCTCATGAGCGCGTGCCGTTCAAAAGCCGCCTTGCTTCGCCGCCGGCGGCGGGCAAGGAAATCATGGTCCGGTTTCTGACGCGCGGCGACCTGACGGCAAGCGTCCGCTAACGCCGCTGCTTCGCAACGAGGAAGGCGTCTCGTGGCCCGTATTCTGATCGCTGAAGACGACGAGGCGGCGCGTATGCTGCTTTCCCGCGCGCTCGAACTTGATGGTCATTCCGTTCATGCGGTCGAGGACGGCGCTGCCGCGCTCGAACATCTGCAAGGCGGCGCGGAGGCCGATCTCCTGCTTACCGATATTTCGATGCCGCTGATGGACGGGATCGCGTTGGCGCTTTCCGTTTCGCGCGATTGGCCGCAACTTCCGGTACTGCTGATGACCGGGTTCTCCGATCAGCGCGAACGCGCGAGCGGCCTCGACGCGCTGATCAAGGGCGTGATCGTGAAGCCGTTCCAGATCGAGGATGTGCGCGCGAAAATCCGCGAAGTGCTCGCTCAGTAAAGACTAGTAATCCTGCAAGAGACGATCGAGGTAATCGAGCTCGAGCCGCGGGCGCGACGGATCGCTCAGGCGGCGGCGCAGTTCTTCGAGCACACGGCGTGCGCGCTGCGTGTCGATTTCATCCGGCACCTTCACCGTATAGTCGTCGCCGAACTCGCGATTGCGCACGGGACGGCCAAGCGGATCGGTGTTGTCGGCCTGATCCGCTTCGGGTCCATTCGGATCGCCGGGCCCATCGCCCGGTCCGTTCTGTTGCATGGCATCGGCCATGGCCTGCGCGCCGCGGCGTAGTTGCGAGAGCGCACGGCCTTGCGATTCTCCGGCACCATCGGCGTCACCTTGGCCGAGCTGACCTTCTGCATCGCGCATGGCCTGCTCGGCGCGATCGAGCGCGTCGGCGGCATCCTTGCCGGGGCCGTCCTGCCCGTCCTGATTTTGCTGCTGCTGACGTTTCTTCAGTTGTTCGAGCATGCGTTCGAGCTGCTGACGGAGATCGCCCTGGCCCTGACGCAACTGGCCCATCTGGTTCTGGCCGTTCTTTTTCTGGCCCTGGCCTTGCTGGTTTTGTTGCTGCTGGCGGCGGTTATTTTGACCCTCGCGGAAGGTACGGTCGCGCAGGCGCTGCTGTTCCTGAATCATGCGGCCAAGCTGGTCGAGCGGGTTGTCCTGGTTTTGCTGCGGTCCAGCCTGGCGCCGGTTCTTCTGCAAGTTCTCCATCAAGGAT
>JAKFYO010000143.1 GCA_021730825.1 Hyphomicrobiales bacterium | reverse complement strand
GATAGACGAGCATCGTGATGCCGAGAATCTCAATCGCCTGGCCGGTGTTGTTCAGCGTCGTGCCGGCAAACACCGAGACGAGATCGGGATAGCCGATGCTGACCGCAAGCGAGGAATTCTTGATCAGATTGAGATACTGACTGGTCAGCGGCGGCACAATTACACGCAACGCCTGCGGCACCACGACAAGTTGCAGGAGTTTCGAGCGCCGCAAGCCCAATGCACGCGCGGCCTCGGTTTGCCCGCGCGGCACCGCAAGAATGCCCGCGCGCACGATCTCGGCGATGAAGCCCGCCGTATAAGTCGAGAGCGCGATCAGTAGCGCCAGAAATTCCGGAATGATCCGCAGACCGCCGTTGAAATTAAATCCCTTCAATTCCGGGCGGTCGACCGTAACACCCACTTTCAGATAGAAAAAAACGAACAGCGGCGCGACCAGAATAAGCAAAAGCGAAACCGGCCACGTCTTTAATGTTGTGCCAGTCTGGACGCGATGGCGCCGCGCCAGCGAAGCAAAGATGATCGACAGCAGAATGCCGCCAGCGGCAACCGCGGCCACGATACCGATTCCGTCACCGAACATCGGCTTCGGCATCAGGATGCCGCGGTTGTTGATAAAAATATCGCCGAAGAACGTGAAGCTTTGGCGCGGCCCCGGCAACGCCGCGAGCACCGCGAGATACCAGAAAAGAATTTGAAACAGGAGCGGTAAGTTGCGGATCAATTCGACATACCCGCCGCAAAGGCGCGCGATGATCCAGTTTTGCGAGAGCCGGCCTATGCCGACCAGAAAGCCGATGATGGTGGCGAACAGGACACCGAGCGCGGAAACAAACAACGTATTCAGAAGCCCGACGAGAAAGGCCCGCGCGTAAGTGTTGTTTTCGTTGAACGAGATCAACGTCTGGCTGATCGAGAAGCCGGACTCGATCCAGAAGAAATCGAAACCGATCGGAATACGTTGCGTGATGATGTTCTGGCGCGTGGTGCGGTAGATGAACCAGCCGATCAGAACAACCAGCGCAACCAGCAAAATCTGGATCGCGGCCGAGCGCACGCCCGGCCGGAAAATCCAGCTTGACCGGAATTTGTCGCGGCGAACCGGAACATCGGTCATCCGACGATCCTCCGGTTCACCCTGCTAGCTTGCTTTGAGAGCCGCGATCAGCGCACTGGCGGCGCATACTGGATGCCGCCCTTGTTCCAGAGTTTGTTGAGACCGCGATCGATCTTGAGACGCGAGCCCTCGCCGACATTGCGGTCGTAAATTTCGCCGTAGTTGCCGACATGGCGGATGATACGAACAATCCAGTCGTTGGTCAGGCCGAACTGCTCGCCGTAATTGCCTTCGATGCCGAGGAGGCGCTTCACGTCCGGGCGATCAGACTTCAAGCGCTGCTCGAGCGTCTTCTGGCTGATGTCGTATTCCTCGGCGTTGATCATCGCAAACAGCGTCCACTTCACGATGTCGAACCACTGGTCATCGCCGTGCCGGACGAGAGGGCCTAACGGCTCTTTCGAAATCAGGTCGGGCAGGATCATGTGTTCGTCGGGTTTCGAGAGCTTCAGGCGCTCGGCGTAAATCTGCGAAACGTCGGTCGTGAAAACGTCGCAGCGGCCGCTTTCGTAAGCCTTGATGACCTCGTCGGCGGTGTTGAAGACGACCGCCTCGTATTTCATGTTGTTGGAACGGAAGTAATCGGCAAGGTTGAGCTGGGTCGTCGTGCCGCTCTGCGTGCAAACGGTCGTATTCGAGAGCTCGAGCGCGGACGATACTTTCGCGGATTTGCGGACCATGAAGCCCTGCGCGTCATAATAAATCACGCCGGCAAAGTTGAAACCGAGCTGCGTATCGCGCGAGCTGGTCCAGGTGGTGTTGCGGGACAGGAGATCGACTTCGCGCGACTGCAGGGCCGTGAAGCGGTCCTTCGCAGTCAGCGGCAGAAATTTCACCTTGGTGGGATCGTTGAAGATTGCCGCGGCGAGCGCGCGGCAAAAATCGACGTCGATACCGTTCCAGTTACCCTTGTCGTCCGGCTGCGCAAAGCCCGCGAGACCGCCGGAGACGCCGCAAAGGATCGAACCGCGCGCCTTGATGTCGTCGAGCGTGGCGGCGTGAGCGACGCCAGCCGATGCAAAGGTAAGAGCAAGCGAAAATAGGATTGTCGACCGTTTCATCTGATCACTCCTGCCGGTATCGGCTCTTGTTTTTGTCCCCGTCCTGCGAAGAGTATGGCAGACAAATTCACGCTTCGCGCGGGGGTTCTCTAGCGCCTTATCACAAGCTAAAAGCCGATATAGGTCAAGCATTTAAGGAGGTTCTCCGAAGACGAGAACCGCATCACGGAAGGTCCGGAACCGGCAATGGCGACGAAAAAAAGCGGCCGCGAGGCCACCTATCGGCCTGCGACTTCCCTTGTGCTCGCTGGACGCGCTCCTTTCGAGCACGAGGGCTTTGTGAATACCCCGCTCTACCGGGGTTCTACGGTGCTCTCCGAAACATACGACGACCTCGTTCATCATCGGGGCCGCTACGCTTATGGCCGCCGCGGCTCGCCAACGCTGGAGGCGCTTTCGACTTCGCTCGCTGCCTTCGAAAAGAGCGCGGGTGTGCTCCTGACGCCGTCGGGGCTTTCAGCAGTCGGTACCGCGCTGCTCGCCGTCGTCAAGACAGGCGACAATATCCTAGTCGCAGACACGGTTTATCAGCCTACGCGCAAGATATGCGATGGCGTGCTGAAGCGCATGGGCGTCGAGACGACCTATTTCGATCCGCTGATCGGCGCGAATATCAAATCGCTCCTCAAGAGCAATACGAGTGCGGTGTTTCTTGAAGCGCCGGGCTCGCAAACTTTCGAGATGCCGGATGTGCCCGTTATTACCAAAATCGCACGCGAGCATGGCGCAGTCAGCCTGCTAGACAACACCTGGGCTACACCGCTTTTCTTCCGGCCGCATGAGCACGGCGTGGATATTTCGATTCAGGCCGGTACGAAATATCTCGGCGGCCATTCCGACATCAATCTCGGCACGATCTCGGCCGGCGATGTTACGCTCTACAAACGAGTGCTGATCACCCACGGCGATCTCGGCATCAACCCCGGACCGGAAGACGTTTATCTTGCGTTGCGCGGCATGCGCACGATGGGTATTCGCTTGGAACGGCATATGGAGTCCGGGCTGCGTGTCGCGCGATGGCTGCAAGCACGGCCGGAGGTACTGCGCGTGATGCACCCGGCGCTCGAAAGCGATCCGGGCTACGCAATCTGGAAGCGCGATTTCTCAGGCGCCTGCGGGTTGTTCTCGTTCATCCTGAAACCGGAATACGCGAAGAACATCGCCGCGTTCTTCGATACGCTCGCGCTGTTCGGCATGGGCTATAGCTGGGGCGGCTACGAGAGCCTCGCCATTCCGTTCGACTGCAAAGGCTACCGCACGGCGACAGAATGGAATCCAGGCGGGCCTGCGGTCCGCCTGCATATCGGATTAGAGGACCCGGAAGACCTGATCGAAGACCTCGCCGCGGGTCTCGCCAAGCTCGCGTAATCTAAACGCGGAGTTTGCCGACGAATGGGTGCGTGCTCGACAAGCCGCCGTCGACCGGGAACGCCTGTCCGTTTACATAAGACGAGTCATCGCTCGCCAGAAACAACGCCATTGCCGCGATCTCTTCCGGCTCGCCGTGCCGCTGCTGCGGATTAATCTGCCCGAGCTTCTGCGTCGTGCCCCTGCCCTTGGCGTAATCGAAGATCGGCTTGGTCATGCCGGTTTCGATCAAACCGGGGCAGATTGCGTTGATGCGGACACCTGTGCCGGAGAGCGAACTTGCGGTCGTTTGCACGAGGCTAATGACGCCCGCCTTGCTTGCAGAATACGGATGACCGCCTGCATTGGCACGAAGACCGGCGACAGACGCGGTGCAGACAATCGAGCCTTTGCCCTGCTTGATCATCAGGGGTGCCACATTTTGAATCGCGAGGAACGGGCCGATCAGGTTGACGCGGAGAATTTCCTTCCACATCTCGACCGTCTGCTCCATTAGCGGCACAAGACCGCCACTGATGCCGGCATTCGCGTAAATCGCATCAATGCCACCGAACGCAGAAACGGCTTTGGCGACATAGCCTTTCACTTCGGCTTCGTCGCCCGCGTCGGCAGCCATGGCAATCGCCTTGCCGCCGTCTTTTGCAATCAATGCGACAGTTTCTTCGACCGCGTGTTTCGTCTTGTCGACAGCAAGCACCGACGCGCCTTCCGCCGCGAACAAACGCGCTGACGCACGGCCGATGCCGCTGCCGGCGCCCGTTACGATTGCGCGCTTTCCTTCCATTCTCGCTTTGCCCATGACGTACTCCTGAAAAGCGTGCGTGATTACTTCTTGAATTTCGCGGCAAGCGTATCGGCGCCCTTCGCGACAAGGCCGAGATCGGAGCCGACCGCAACGAAGGTGTAGCCCCACTCGATGTAGCGGCGTGCTTCTTCCTCGACCGGCGTGAGGATGCCCGCAGGCTTTCCGGCCTTCTTCAGCCGTGCTGCCACGCCCTGAATTACCTTCTGCACATCGGGATGCAGCGGATTACCGATGTGTCCGTAGGATGCCGAGAGATCTGCGGGACCGACGAACACGCCATCAACGCCCTCGACACCTGCGATCGCTTCCAACTGTT
>JAKFYO010000157.1 GCA_021730825.1 Hyphomicrobiales bacterium | reverse complement strand
ATTCATCCAGGGGCTGATCGCGGGAACGATGTTCCTCGGCGCAGCCGGTGTTGCGTCCGCACAGACGCAGCTGACGATGTACTACCCGATTGCGGTCGGCGGCGCGCTGACCAAGGTCATCGACGGTATGATCGAAGAGTTTCACAAGGCAAACCCGACGATTAAAGTGAATGCGATCTATGCCGGCAATTACGACGAGACGCGCGTGCGCGCACTCTCCGCGATCAAGGGCGGTCAGCCGGCGCAGCTATCGGTGCTGTTTTCGATCGACGTCTATGACCTGATCGAGCAGAACCTGATCGTGCCGTTCGACGATGCAATTTCGACCGACGAAGAGCGCGCATGGCTGAAGAGCTTCTATCCGGCGCTGATGTCGAATGGGCAGGTCGACGGCAAGACCTGGGGCATTCCGTTCCAGCGCTCGACCATCGTGCTCTACTACAACAAGGACATGTTCAAGGAAGCCGGGCTCGACCCGAACAAGCCGCCGAAGACCTGGGCTGAATTCGTCGAAGTTTCGAAGAAGCTCACCAAGGACGGCCGCTACGGCATCATGGTGCCTTCGACGGGCTATCCCTACTGGATGTTCCAGGCCTTCGCGATCCAGAACGGCCAGGAGCTGATGAGCAACAACGGCAAGACCGTTCACTTCAACGCGCCCGCGACCATCGAGGCGTTGCAGTACTGGCGCGATCTCGCCGAGAAGCACAAGGTCATGCCGGAAGGCACGATCGAGTGGGGCACGCTCCGTCAAGCCTTCACGCAGGGCAAGACCGCGATGATGTGGCACACGACCGGCAACCTCACCGCGGTGAAAGCCGAAGCGAAGTTCGACTTCGGTGTTGCGATGCTGCCCGCGAACAAGCGGCTCGGCTCGCCGACCGGCGGCGGTAACTTCTATCTCTTCAAGGGTGCATCCAAAGAAGAGCAGAAGGCGGCGCTCACTTTCGTTCGCTTCATGACGGCGCCTGAACGCGCGGCAACCTGGTCGATTGCGACCGGTTATGTCGGCGTCAGTGCGGCGTCCTATCAGACGGACGTTCTGAAGAAGTATGCGGAAGGCTTCCCGCAGGCGATCGTCGCCCGTGACCAGCTCGAGCATGCGGTCGCGGAATTCTCGACCTATGCAACCGCGCGCGTCCGCGAAGTGCTGTCCAATGCCGTGCAGTCGGCGCTGACCGGCAAGCAGACGCCGGAAGCGGCGATGAAAGGCGCGCAGGAAGCGGCTGACCGTCTCCTGAAGGACTACAAGTAACGCAAACGGCGGCAGGGGCCCGCGCTCCTGCCGCCATCAATTCCTTTCATGCACAATCCCGCAGCAGATCTGGAACGGCGCCGTATCGCGCTTTACGGCTGGATGCTGCTCGCGCCTGCGCTCATTTTGCTGATCACGTTCGCCTTTCTTCCGGCGGTAGAGACCGTGTGGGCGAGCCTGTTTTCGAAGGGCACTATTCGCCGTCCGTCGCAATTCGTTGGCGTCGATAATTATTTCGCGATGTTCTCGGACCCCGCTTTCAAAAAAGTGGTCACGAACAATCTGATCTATGCCGGTATCACCATTCCGGTTTCGATCGCGATTGCGCTCGGCATGGCGCTTTGGGCGAACGCGCAGATCGTGGGACGCGGCTTCGTGCGTGCGGCTTACTTCACGCCGACGATGCTGCCGATGATCGCGGCAGCGAACCTCTGGCTTTTCTTCTACACGCCTGATCTCGGCGTGATTGATCGCATCACCGCGCTGTTCGGCTTTCCGTCGGTGAACTGGCTCGGTCAGCAGGAGACCGCGCTCTATTCCGTGATCGCAGTTACGATCTGGAAGGAAGCGGGCTTCTACATGATCTTCTATCTCGCGGCGCTCCAGACCATTTCACCGGAGTTGAAAGAAGCGGCGACGGTGGAGGGTGCGGGGCGATGGACCTACACGCGCCGCGTCGTGCTGCCGCTGTTGATGCCGACCACGATGTTCGTATTCGTCAACGCGGTGATCAATTCGGTGAAGTTGATCGACCACCTGTTCATTCTGACGAAAGGTGGTCCGGATAACGCGTCGAAACTCGTGCTCTACTGGGTGTGGGAGATGGCCTTCGCCTATTTTGATACGCCCGCGGCGGCGACAATGACAACGCTCATTCTGATTGTGCTTGGCGTGGTTGCCGCGATTCAGTTCATCGTACTCGAGCGCAGGGTGCATTACCGGTGAGCTTGATCGCTTCGACAACTCCGCGCAGGAATGCAATTGCGCTGCCTTCGTTAGACGCGATCGGCGCGTGGGTGCTTGCGATCGTCTGGATTTCTCCGCTCATGTTTGCGGTGTGGGCGGCGTTTCACACGCCGGAGGGCGCGTTGTCGTTTAAGCTGAGTGCGCCGCTGACGCTCGAGAATTTCCGTGTCGCCTGGGACAGCGCACCGTGGCCGCGTTACTTCCTGAATACGGTGCTCTTGGTCAGCGTCATTCTCGCGGGCCAGCTCACGCTCTGTACGCTCGCCGGTTACGCCTTCGCGCGGTTCGAGTTTCCGGGCCGCGATGTGATCTTCATACTCGTCTTGATGCAGCTTTTCGTGCTGCCCGAAGTATTGATCGTCGAAAACTACGTGATGATCTCGCGGCTCGGCTTGTTCGATACGATCTTCGGCATCGGCGTGCCCTATATGGCGAGCGCCTTCGGCATCTTCCTTCTTCGACAGGCGTTCAAGTCCGTGCCGCAGGAGCTGGAAGAGGCGGCGCGCGTCGAAGGCTGCGGCTGGTTCGGCGTCTTGTGGCGCGTTTATATTCCGGCCGCGCGGCCGACTTATCTCGCTTATGCGCTGGTTTCGGTCGCGACCCACTGGAACAACTTCCTGTGGCCGCTGGTGGTGACAAATTCGACCAGCACGCGCCCATTGACCGTGGGTCTCTCGTTGTTCGGTGCAACAGAAAGCGGCGTGAATATCGCGGTGGTGAGTGCCGCGACGCTGATGGTGATCGCGCCGCTATTCGTCGGCTTCATCCTGTTCCAGCGCCAGTTTATTCAGGCGTTCCTGCGCGCAGGGATCAGGTAAGTTATTCGTTAAAGTGCGGGCAATTTCAGCGGGCCGCGCAATGCGACTGTCGCGCCAATGGCGATTCCGCTTGCTGCAAGAAGCGAGCCGAAAGCGAGCGTCGAGAAGCCGGTAAGCCCCTGACCGATGGAGCAGCCGAGCGCCATCGCGCCGCCGATGCCCATTAGTGTGCCGCCTGCAATATAGCGAAGCATCTGCGTCGGGCGGCTGAAGCCTTGCAGTTCGTAAGTGCGCGTGAGCAGCGCAGATGCCAGCGCGCCGAGAAACACACCGCAAATTACGGCTACACCGAACGACATCCGCGTGCCGGTAGCCAGCATCGCATATTGAATGGTCTCGCCGACCGGCTGGATGAAGGTCAGCGATGCGATCGGTGTGGGTTCGAAATCGTCTTTGCCGAGCCATCCGGTCGCGAGCCAGCCTGCGGCGATCAGCAACCCGACAACAACGCCGCCAACGATATCGCGCGGGCTGTTGCGAAACGCGCTGCTTCTGAATGCAAGTGCCGCAAGAATTGCTGCGAGCAGAAAAGCAGGCAGTAAGCGCGCCGCGGTCACGCCAAGCGAGGCTTCCAAATAACGCGGAATGGACGGCAGTTTCTCGAACGCGATTGTTGTCGGGGCCGCGAGCGCGGTGCGTAACGGCGCAAACACGCCGCTCAAGGTTGCATAGGCAGCAATACCCAGACAAAGCAGCACCACGAACGAGCGAAGGTTGCCCTGACCAAGCAGCACAAGCGAACGCGCGCCGCAGCCATTCGAGGTGATCATGCCGTAGCCGAAGATCGCCCCACCGAGCGGGATCACCAGCCATGAGAAGGGCGCGGACAGATAGATCGAGCGGCGAAGATCGATGAGGCCGTTTGCTTCGCTCACTTGCGTGACGAGCAAGGCAACCGCCATCGCAAGCAGGAAGCTCGAGAGCTTTCGCGTATCTCCGGTTACCCACAAGCCGCGAAAGGCGGTGTTCAGGCAGAAGCCGGTGCGTTGCACCGTCACGCCAAATGCAATGCCGATAACGAAACCAGCCCAGAGCGAGAGTGTCAGAGGAGACATGCTTCTCGCTTACTGGGCCGGGTCGGGAGGATCAAGTGCTTAGGCTTTGGTGCGCTTTAGGCTTTCGTTCCCCACGCGTCGTTCGCAATCGAGTTGTACCAAGCGACACCGTAATCGGCTTCCAGCTTGCGGAACTCCGCGGAAGCTTCACGCGGGCTGACGCCGCCCGAGCCTTTGATCTCGTTCAGTTTGCCTTCGGCGACGTTGTAGACGTTGGCAACCGAGATACCGTAATCCGGGGCGATCAGGCTGTAGCAGGTGTTGGCCCAAGATGGGTTCGGCGCCGATTGACCGGCGAAGGCGCTCACGATGGCCGCGGCTGCGACCTTGCCCTGCGCGTTCGCGACGAAGCCTGACTTTGGCATTGGGGCTGCCGCAGTTGCGTCGCCGACGACATAAATGTCAGCAACTTGCGAAGACTCGAAGGTCTCGGCCTTCACCGGCACCCAGCCGCTTGGCGCAGTGACGCCGGCGCGGTCGGCGATAAAGCCGGCCTTCTGCGGCGGCACCACGTTCAGAACGGACGCTTTATGCTTCTTGCCGAATTCGGTTTCGACCTCGCGCGCCTTTGCAT
>JAKFYO010000200.1 GCA_021730825.1 Hyphomicrobiales bacterium | reverse complement strand
TCTGCCCACGCGCATATAGATCGGCGCGATCAGTTCCCAGCCTTCGCCGTGATCAGGGTTCTGCGCGAGCCGCTCTTCGAGGCGACCGATGAGCATACCGATATCCTGCTGTTCGACCGGAACCGCTACGCGCTCGGCGAACGGCGCATCCGGGAATTCCGGCGCGCCGTAGTTTAAATAAAGAGCGAGGGAAAGCGCGGGCACGCCAATGAGTGCTACGATGGAAGCGGCGCGCCGCCGCGTGAGGCTCGCATCGGCTTTTAGTGCCGGCGCGGAAGCAGCACCCAGCAACCTTCGCGAAACTTCGATCCGGGCGGCGTCCGCTTCGGAAGCCGGCAATAATCCGCGCGCGCGATCGGTTTCGATTTCGGCAAGCTGGTCGCGATAGACCGCAAGGCCCGCGGCCTCGCCCGCGATGCGCGGTTCGCGCGACAGCGGCCACAACACCGCGAACACGGCGGCAGCGGTCATCAGCGCAAGCAGCGTCCAGAACAGCATCATCTCACCCGGCGAGAGGTCCTAAAGCCGGGCGGCGGTCAGGTCAAAAGGCTTATCCGCGCAGTGTCAGCCCTGCACTTAACCTTGGACTTGCGACCAGGTGCCATCCGGGTTCCGGCAGGCGATGCCGCGCGCGGTCTGCGGCTGACCGTTCACGTAAACCGTGTGGGTATATTCCCGGCAGCGCTGATAGCTCTGATAGGCGTAAGGCGGGCCTGCGACGATGGTGCCGTAGGCACCGCGGTCGCCGCGCCAGCTCACCGGGGCGCCGGGGCCCTCGGCTTCGAGCGCACGCATTTCCGCGTCATAGGCGCGGCGGCGGTCGTCCTCGTCGAGCGCATTTCCGATCACGCCACCGACCAGACCGCCGATCACTGCACCCGCGATGACGCCGCCCGGACCGCGATTGGTGAGAGCGCCGATCACGCCACCCGTGAGCGCGCCTGCAAAAATTCCATCGGACGTGCGCGGACCGGAAGGCCCCGAACAAGCGCCCAGCGACAACGCCAGCACGCAAACGACTCCCACAAACTTGGTCTTCAAAGCCGGCATGGAAAGCCCCTAACTCATTACAAACAGGCGCCGCATCTCCGCGCCGGATTGATTATGCCAGAAATGGGCTGAGAATTCAGGCGAAAGCTTGGCTCAGGCTTAAGCCGCGGGAAGTACCAGTTCCGCGCGCAGCCCCCCCAGCGGAGACGAGCCCAGTTGCAGGGTGCCGCCGTAGAGCTTTGCGAGTTCGAGCACGATGGAAAGCCCGAGGCCGGTGCCGGGCTTGCTTTCGTCCAGACGCTTGCCGCGGCGCAGGACTTCCTCCCGCTCGGCGGGTGCCAGCCCCGGTCCGTCGTCATCGACCTGAATTCGGAACGACGCGGGCTGCGAAGGCTGCGGCGCGCTTAGCGCGAACATCTCGATGTCGACCTTTGACGCCGCCCACTTGCAGGCGTTGTCGACGAGATTGCCGACCATCTCTTCGATGTCCTGCTGCTCGCCGCGGAATTTGGTGTCCGGATTCAACTTCGTACGCAAGGTAATACCGCGCTCGCGATGGATCTTCTCCATCGTGCGGACCAGCATTTCGATCGCGGGCGAGACTTCGACCGTTGTACTCACCACGGCGACGCGGGCTGCAATCCGCGCGCGGTCGAGATGACGCTGCACCTGGTCGCGCATGATGCCGAGTTGCTCGCGGATTTTTTCGGCGGCAGGCCCTTTCACGTTCCCGCTCTCGTTGACCAACACGGAGAGCGGCGTCTTCAATGCGTGCGCGAGATTGCCGACATGGGTGCGTGCGCGGTCCACGATTTCGCGGTTGGTATCGAGCAGCGCATTCACCTCGCCTGCGAGCGGCGCGACCTCTTTTGGAAAACTTCCCTGCAGCCGATCGGTTTGTCCCGAGCGGATTTCGGACAGCGCGTCTGAAATGTTCTTCAGCGGACGCAAGCCGTAGCGGATCTGGAACCAGACGATCGCCAGGAACGCGAGCGCGATGAAGCCGAAAGTAAGCAACAGTGCGTCGTTGAAATCGGATGCCTCGTCCTCGATTTCGAAAGAGTCACCGGCAACGAAAAGCAGAAAGCGGCCGTCCTCGCCAAGATCGAGGAAACGTTCGACCGCGCGCAAACGCTGATTGTCGGGACCCATCACGTAAGCCTGACGAAGGCCGCCATAGACTTGCGGGACCTGCAAACTTTCGAGCGTGGGAAAGCCCGTATCCGGAGAAGAACGCGACGCCTTGCGGTCACCCGGATCGCTGAGCCGCGTAATCTGCCAGTACCAACCGGAAGAAGGAATAAAGAACAACGGCTCGCCGAGCGTTTCCGGCTCGATGGTGGGCGACTTCGGGTTGTTCGCGATTTCGGCGACGATGTTGCGAAGATAGACGTTGATGCGCCGGTCGAACGCACGCTCGACGGCATTGCGATAGAGCGACGAAAGCACGACGCCGATCACGAGGAGCACGACCATGCTGACCGCGGTCGCGGAAAGGAAAAGCCGCCGGGCGAGCGATGGTGCTTTAGCTGGCATCGGCTGGCGGCGAAAGCATGTAGCCGAGGCCGCGAACGGTCTGGATAATGTCGATGCCGAGTTTCTTGCGAAGCCTGCCGACGAAAACTTCGATCGTGTTCGAGTCGCGATCGAAGTCCTGATCGTAGAGATGCTCGACCAGTTCGGTGCGCGAAACCACGCGTCCGTTGTGATGCATCAAATAAGCGAGCAGCCGGTATTCGTGCGAGGTCAGGCGCACCGGATTGCCGTTGACCGAGACGCGGCTCGAGCGAGTGTCTAACGTGACGGGACCGCAGACGAGCTCGTTGGTGGCGTGGCCGGCGGAGCGGCGCAGGAGCGCGCGTATGCGCGCAAGCACTTCTTCCATATGGAAGGGTTTTGCGACGTAGTCGTCGGCACCGGCGTCGAAGCCCTGCACCTTGTCCGACCAGCGGTCGCGCGCGGTAAGGATCAAAACCGGCATCATCTTGCCGTTGCGGCGCCAGCTCTCCAGCACCGAGATGCCGTCCATCTTCGGCAGGCCGAGATCGAGCACGATCGCGTCATAGGGTTCGCTGTCGCCGAGGTGATGGCCGTCTTCGCCGTCGGCGGCCGAATCCACCGCGTAGCCTGCATCGGACAGAGCCGTGACAAGCTGACGGTTCAGATCGGGATCGTCTTCAACGACTAGCAGGCGCATGGCGGTGGCGACTCAAAAGCCCGGAATTCGGGCGGGAGTGTGCCATACGATCAAGCCAGATCGAACCTGAACCGGCGATTAAGGTTTCGCGATCAGTCGAAGCCCTGAAAGGTCGCAAATTCGGTCACATCCGCACGGGGCGAACGCCAACGGTTGATCGGCGCCGCTTCGTCGGCATAGCCGAGCGCGACGCCGCAAAAGAGCATCAGTTCTGGGGGAAGTTCGAGGAAGCGGGACACGGTCTTGTGCCAGAAGGTCCAGGCTTCCTGCGCGCAGGTGTGGAGGCCGTACCCACGCGCGAGCAGCAGCACATTTTGAATGTGCATACCGAGGTCCTGCCATTGCGGCGGACCCATGGTGCGGTCGAGCGAAAAAAAGATGCCGACCGGCGCGCCGAAGAACTCGAAGTTGCGGGCGAACTGCCTGTAGCGGCCCGGCCGGTCTTCGCGCGGAATGTTGATCGATTGATAGAGCAACTCGCCGACTTTGAAGCGGCGGTCTTTGTATGGCTGCTTCAGCGGCGCGGGATAGACTTCGTATTCGCTGCCTTCCGCGAGCGGTAGTTCGTTCAGCCGCGGGCGGATCAGCGCTTTCAATTCCTCGAGACGCTTGCCTGCAAGCGCATGCACGATCCACGGCTGCAAGTTGCCCCCTGACGGTGCGCGCGCAGCACTTTGCAAAATCTCGCGGAGGACCGTTTCGGGAACGGGCTTGGGCAAGAACGCCCGGCAGGAGTAGCGGCTCTCGATCGCTTCGCGGATGTGCATTGGAAGAGTCCTGAATAATGTCCGGACTCTTATAAGTGAGTGTGCGGAAAAGTCAGCGGGTCGTACGACACGCCCTCGCCTGATCCCGCAGGCTCAGCCACTCCGAAAGCGCCTCGTCGGTTCGCGGTGAGCCTGCCGTGGCCAGCCGTTCTGTCCGAAGTGCGCGCTGCCAGTCCGTGCTGCGCTCGACGATCACCGGGCAGACCGTATCAGACGCGCGGAGTACGGGTTCGCCCACACAGAACCTTGCGCCAAGCAGGATCACTTCGAGGCCGAGACAAAGCGGGTTCATGCGCTGCCCTCTTCGAGCCTAGCCAGCACATCGGCGCGTGTTAAAAGCCGCGCCGCGATCAAAGCTATGGCTTCCTGCTTCCGTAACGCCTCAAGCGCGTGATCGAGCTCGGAGCGCAGGCGGCCAACCTCCTGCTCGCTTGCGGTCTTCTTGGTTTCTCCGATCCATTCGATCAAAAGCTTCGCGAGAAACGAAACGGCGAAACCCGAGAGCGCTTCAAGCATTTGCCGGAATCTGCGGCAGCTTCGCCTGCAATTTCTCGGCAACGGCTTCCGGCGTGATGTCGAAGTAACGGATCGCATCCGGCACGGCGGCTAGCACGTAATTGACTGCTTCCGCGAGAGCTGCGCTCTTGAGGTCGAGCTTTCTGCCGGCGACGGCGCCGCCAGCCTTTCCGATCAGCAAACCGGCACCATTCGTCAGCGCCGTCTGCAACGCCTCG
>JAKFYO010000154.1 GCA_021730825.1 Hyphomicrobiales bacterium | reverse complement strand
AGCGGCTGGAACAGCGCTTCCTCGACAAGGTCGAGAAGCTGCAGCGTGGCGACGAGCTGCCGCCGGGCGTCATGAAGATGGTCAAGGTCTTCGTGGCCGTGAAGCGCAAGACGCAGCCGGGCGACAAGATGGCAGGCCGTCACGGCAACAAGGGCGTGGTCTCCAAGATCGTGCCGCAGGAAGACATGCCGTTCCTCGCAGACGGTCAGCCGGTCGATATCGTGCTGAATCCGCTCGGCGTGCCTTCGCGCATGAACGTCGGCCAGATTCTGGAGACGCATCTAGGCTGGGCTTGCGCCGGTTTGGGCAGCCTTGTCGCGAAGGCGGTCGATGAATACATGGCGCAAGGCAATACCAAGCCGCTCAAGGACACGCTCGGCAAGATTTACGGCAAGGACGAAACCATCGCCTCGCTGGACGACAAGGGTCTGATCGAGCTCGGCAATAATCTTCGCCGCGGCGTGCCGATGGCAACGCCGGTGTTCGACGGTGCCAAGGAAAAAGACATCGAAGACATGCTTCAGGTCGCGGGTCTCGAGAGCTCCGGCCAGGTGCAGCTCTATGATGGACGCACCGGTGACGCTTTCGACCGTAAGGTGACTGTCGGCTACATCTATATGTTGAAGCTGCATCATCTCGTGGACGACAAGATCCACGCGCGTTCGATCGGTCCGTACTCGCTCGTTACCCAGCAGCCGCTGGGCGGCAAGGCGCAGTTCGGCGGCCAGCGCTTCGGCGAAATGGAAGTCTGGGCGCTCGAAGCTTACGGCGCAGCCTACACGCTGCAGGAAATGCTCACGGTGAAGTCGGACGACGTGGCCGGCCGCACCAAGGTCTACGAAGCGATCGTCCGTGGCGACGACGCATTCGAGGCCGGCATTCCGGAAAGCTTCAACGTGCTGGTCAAGGAAATGCGTTCGCTCGGCCTCAATGTCGATCTCGTGTCGACGAAGGCCAAGACCGCGGCTCCGGCGGAGCCGGCAGAGTAACGGCAGGCGCGGGGAGTTTCTCTCCGCGCCAGCCGCGTTCGCAAGTTTTGAATTGAACTGATCCTCCGGCAGCGGCATCGCCGCTCACCCGGAAAAAGGAGAAGGTAATGAACCAAGAGGTAATGAATCTGTTCGGCCCGCAGGTCCCGGCTCAGGTCTTCGACCAGATCCGGATCTCGATTGCGAGCCCAGAGAAGATTCTGTCCTGGTCGTACGGCGAAATCAAAAAGCCGGAGACGATCAACTACCGTACCTTCAAGCCGGAACGCGACGGCCTGTTCTGCGCGCGCATCTTCGGCCCGATCAAGGATTACGAGTGCTTGTGCGGCAAGTACAAGCGCATGAAGTACAAGGGCATCATCTGCGAAAAGTGCGGCGTTGAAGTTACGCTCCAGCGCGTGCGCCGCGAGCGCATGGGCCACATCGAACTCGCAGCACCGGTCGCGCACATCTGGTTCCTGAAGTCGCTGCCCTCGCGCATCGGTCTTCTGCTCGACATGACGCTGAAAGATCTCGAGCGCATTTTGTATTTCGAGTATTACGTCGTGCTCGAGCCGGGCCTGACCCCGCTCAAGGACCGCCAGTTGCTCTCTGAAGAAGAGTATCTGAAGGCGCAGGAAGAATTCGGCGACGACAGCTTCACGGCGAAGATCGGCGCGGAAGCGATCCGTGACCTGATGAAGACGCTCGACCTCGATAAGATCGCAGCGGATCTGCGCGTCGAGATCAAGGAGTCCACTTCGGAACTGAAACCGAAGAAACTCGCGAAGCGTTTGAAGCTGATCGAGGCGTTTCAGCATTCCGGCAATAAGCCGGACTGGATGATCATGACTGTCGTTCCGGTGATCCCGCCGGATCTGCGTCCGCTCGTTCCGCTGGACGGTGGCCGCTTTGCGACCTCCGATCTCAACGATCTCTATCGCCGCGTCATCAACCGCAACAACCGTCTGAAGCGGTTGATCGAACTCAAGGCGCCGGACATCATCATCCGCAACGAAAAGCGCATGTTGCAGGAGGCCGTCGACGCTCTGTTCGACAACGGCCGCCGCGGCCGCGTGATTACCGGTGCGAACAAGCGTCCGCTGAAGTCGCTCGCCGACATGCTGAAAGGCAAGCAGGGCCGCTTCCGCCAGAACTTGCTCGGCAAGCGCGTCGACTACTCCGGCCGCTCGGTGATCGTCGTCGGTCCAGAACTCAAGCTGCATCAGTGCGGCCTGCCGAAGAAGATGGCGCTCGAACTCTTCAAGCCGTTCATCTATTCGCGCCTCGAAGCCAAGGGCCTGTCCACCACGGTCAAGCAGGCGAAGAAGCTCGTCGAAAAAGAGAAGCCCGAAGTGTGGGATATTCTCGACGAGGTCATTCGCGAGCACCCGATTCTTCTGAATCGCGCGCCGACGCTGCATCGTCTCGGCATTCAGGCTTTCGAACCGACACTGATCGAAGGCAAGGCGATTCAGTTGCATCCGCTGGTCTGCGCCGCGTTCAACGCCGACTTCGACGGCGACCAGATGGCCGTGCACGTTCCGCTGTCGTTAGAAGCGCAGCTCGAAGCACGCGTGCTCATGATGTCGACCAACAACATCCTGCATCCCGCGAACGGCTCGCCGATCATCGTGCCGAGCCAAGACATCGTGCTCGGTCTCTATTACCTCACGCTGATGCGCGACAAGGAGCCGGGCGAGGGCATGCTCTTCGGCAACATGGGCGAGCTCGAACACGCGCTCTCCACTGGCGCCGTGTCGCTGCACGCCAAGATCAAGGGCCGTTTCGTCACGGTCGACGAAAAGGGCAATAAGGTTTCGAAGATCTACGAAACCACGCCGGGCCGCATGAAACTCGGCGAAGTGCTGCCGCGCGACCACCGCGTGCCGTACGACGTCGTGAACAAGCTCATGACCAAGCGTGAAATCTCGGGAACGATCGATCAGGTCTACCGCCACTGCGGTCAGAAAGAGACGGTCATCTTCTGCGACCGCATCATGGCGCTCGGCTTCCACCATGCGTTCAAGGCGGGCATTTCCTTCGGTAAGGACGACATGGTCGTTCCGACCAAGAAATGGGAATTGGTCGATCAGACGCGCGGGTTCGTGAAAGAATTCGAGCAGGAATACAACGACGGTCTGACCACCGAACGCGAGAAATACAACAAGGTGGTCGATGCCTGGGACAAGTGCACCAAGCGCATCGCCGAAGAGATGATGAAGGAAATCTCGGCCGTCAAGAAAGACGATCAGGGCCGCGAACGGACGATCAACTCGATCTACATGATGTCGCACTCGGGTGCGCGCGGTTCTCCGGAGCAGATGAAGCAGCTCGCGGGTATGCGCGGTCCGATGGCGAAGCCTTCCGGCGAAATCATCGAGAGCCCGATCATCTCGAACTTCAAGGAAGGTCTCTCGGTGCTCGAGTACTTCAACTCGACGCACGGCGCCCGTAAGGGTCTTGCCGATACCGCGCTGAAGACCGCGAACTCGGGCTATCTCACGCGCCGTCTCGTCGACGTCGCGCAGGATTGCATCGTGACGGAAGAAGACTGCGGCACGAAGCTCGGCATCAAGATGCGCGCCATTGTCGACGCAGGTACGGTTGTGGCTTCGCTGCCGAGCCGCATTCTCGGCCGCACGGTGCTCGAAGACATCAACGATCCTGCCACCGGCAAGGTCGTCGTGAAGAAAGGCGTGCTGCTCGACGAGCCGCTCGTCGATCTGATCGGCAAGGCCAAGGTGCAGGAAGTCCGCATCCGCTCGCCGCTTACCTGCGAAACGATCACGGGCATCTGCCGCAAGTGCTACGGGCGCGATCTCGCCCGCGGTACGCCGGTCAACCTCGGCGAAGCTGTCGGCGTCATCGCCGCGCAGTCGATCGGCGAGCCCGGCACGCAGCTCACGATGCGCACGTTCCACATCGGTGGCGCGGCACAGCTTGCCGAGCAGTCCTTCGTGGAATCGAACTTCGAAGGTCTGGTCAAGATCAAGAACCGCGAGCTTGCGACCAACTCGGATGGCGACGTTATCGCGATGACCCGCACGATGTCGGTCATCATCGTCGATCAGGACGGCACCGAACGTGCAACCCACCGTATTCCGGTCGGCGCGCGCGTAAAGGTGGACGAGGGACAGAAGATCACCCGCGGTCAACGTATCGCGGAGTGGGACTCTTACTCGCGTCCGATCCTTACCGAAGTCGAGGGTCACGTGGCGTACGAAGATCTGGTCGAAGGCGCTTCGCTTTCGGAATCGGTCGACGAAGCGACGGGTATCTCCCGCCGTATGGTCACCGATTGGCGCGGTTCGGTTCGCAAGAACGAAGAACTGCGTCCGGCCATCGTGATCAAGGGTTCGGAAGGACCGCTTGCGAAGTTGAAGCTTCGCCGCTCCGGCGCGGAAGCACGCTACACGCTTCCGGTCGATGCGATCCTCTCGGTCGATCCGGGCGAGG
This sequence comes from Hyphomicrobiales bacterium, assembly GCA_021730825.1. Taxonomy (GTDB): domain Bacteria; phylum Pseudomonadota; class Alphaproteobacteria; order Rhizobiales; family Xanthobacteraceae. The sequence continues at coordinate 276 of JAKFYO010000154.1, read as the reverse complement.
CGGTCAAGGCCGGCGACGTGCTCGCGCGCGTTCCGACCGAAGGCGCCAAGACCCGCGACATCACGGGCGGTCTGCCGCGCGTGGCCGAGCTGTTCGAAGCGCGCAAGCCGAAAGACTCCGCGGTTATCGCGGAGACGGCTGGCGTCATTTCGTTCGGCAAGGACTACAAGAACAAGTATCGCCTCTCGATCATTCCGACGGATAAGGACAAGGAGCCGGTCGAGTATCTCATTCCGAAGAGCCGTCCGCTTTTCGTGCAGGATGGCGACACGGTCG
>JAKFYO010000373.1 GCA_021730825.1 Hyphomicrobiales bacterium | reverse complement strand
CGAAGGATTCTCGATGCCGAGGATGCCGAGCTTCGGATTGTTCGGGTGCGGCTTCGGCGTTGCGTAAAGCGTGAGACGCTGGTTGCCGCGCTGGACGACCAGCGTGAGTTTCTTGCCGAGCGCGGCGGACACGATGCGCGGCAGATCTTCGAACGCCTCGACCGGCTTGCCGTCGATGGAGACGATCAGATCGCCCGGCATAATGCCGGCTTCCATGGCAGCGCTGCCCGGACGGATCGCATTTGCCCGCGAGGGCCAGCGCGACACGCCGATATCGCCGATGCGGTGCGTCGAACCGAAGTTGTCCTTGATCTCGCGGCGTGCCGGGGTGACGGTCGCAGCAACGTCCTTGCCTTTACGCTCGACGACGAAGTTCAGTTTCTCGCCGGCGGACAGGCTGGTCACGCGAATGAGGTCTTCGTAGCCGTCGATCTGCTTGCCGTTGATCGAAATGACGCGGTCACCCGCCACAAGACCGGCGGCCTGCGCCGGGCTGCCGTTGCGAACGACTTCGAGCACCGGCGTCGTCATGGTGCGGCCGATGCCGTAAAGCACGCCACCAAAAATCACGACCGCGAGAATGAAATTCGCGATCGGGCCCGCGGCGACAATCGCCGCGCGGTTGCGTACCGGCTGGTGGAAGAACGAAATCTGCTTCTCAGCCGCGCTCATCTTCTCGAGCTTCTGAAGATCCGGCGTGCTCGCGGCGCTATCGTCGCCGTGGAAGCGCACGTAGCCGCCGAGCGGGATCGCGGCGAAGCGCCAGCGCGTGCCGTGCTTGTCGTTGAAACCGAAAAGTTCCGGCCCGAAGCCGACCGAGAACGCGTCGATCTTCACGCCGCAGCGGCGCGCGACCCAGAAGTGACCGAGTTCATGGAAAAAGACGACAATCGTCAAAACGAACAGGAACGGAATTACGTAGCCAAGGAGCCAGCCGCCCTTGGCACCCAACAAACTCAACAGTTCCATTTCCTGCCGCCCTTTCTGATTTCTTACCGCGTTAAGATGCCTTTGCGGCGAATTGAGGCAAGAGGGTCGCGGCTATACTTCTCGCGACATGGTCAACGCCGAGCGCGTCGTTAACCGTACTAACCTCGCGCAGCAGCCCTTCTTTGCCGGCTTGCGTGAGCACCGCCTCGACCAGCCCCGGAATGCCCTGGAACGAAAGCCTTCTTGCCCGGAAGGCGTCGATTGCCACCTCGTTGGCGGCGTTCAACACATTCGGCGCGCCACCGCCCGCCTCGAGCGCGTTACGCGCAAGCCGTAGCGCCGGGAAGCGGTCGTAATCCGGCGCCTCGAAATGCAGTGCGCCTAACTTTGCGAGATCGAGTTTCGGCGCGTTCCACGCAAGCCGCTCCGGCCATGCGAGACAGAAGCCGATCGGAATACGCATGTCGGGATGCGCCATCTGCGCCACCACCGATCCGTCGTGAAATTCGACCAGCGCATGCACGACCGACTGCGGATGGATCAGGACATCGAGTTGCGACGGCGAGAGGTCGAACAGATAGGCGGCCTCGATCAGCTCGAGGCCCTTGTTCATGAGCGTCGCGGAATCGATGGAAATTTTCGCGCCCATCGACCAGTTCGGATGGCGCACCGCTTCTTCCGGCGTAACGACTGCGAGCCGCTCGCGGCTCATGGTGCGGAACGGACCGCCGGACGCCGTCAGCGTTACTTTCGAAACCGCATCGCGCTTGCCGCAAGCGAGCGCTTGGAAAACCGCGTTATGTTCGGAGTCTACCGGGAGCACGGTCGCGTTTTTCTTCTGCGCTTCGCGCATGAAAAGCGCTCCGGCTGTGACCAGACATTCCTTGTTTGCGAGCGCTATTTTCCGGCCTGAAGCAAAGCCCGAAATTGTCGGCGCTAACCCCGCAGCACCGACGATTGCGGAGAGCAGAATGTCCGATTTGGCGGCAGCGGCTTCCGCCATGCCGGCAGCACCCGCGAGCGCTTTGATCTGCGTGCCCGCGAGCGCCGCTTTGAGCTCCGGATAGGCCGTCTCATCCGAAACCGCTGCGATCTCCGCGCCGAATTCCTTTGCAAGCGCCGCGAGCTTCTTCGCGTCGCTGTTTGCCGTCAGCGCGACGACGCGAAAATCGCCGTCGCGGATAAGATTGAGCGTGCTCGTTCCGATCGAGCCGGTGGCGCCGAGAATGCTGACGCTCGTCACCACTGCAACAATCCTGTTGCCGGGCCGGACACATTGCGGTGGGCAAGCCCGATCAGAAGCGCGAGTGCGGCCGCGGCAATGAAGCCGTCGATACGATCCATCACGCCGCCATGCCCCGGAAGAATTCCGGAGGCGTCTTTCTTTCCGAACTTACGCTTCACGAAGGATTCGAAAATGTCGCCGGCCTGCGAGAACACGGAAACGAACAGCGCGATCATAATCGGCATGAATGCGACGTTCGCGTTGGCGAGTGTCGCGACTGTCACACCGCCGAGCACGCCGAAGAACGTCCCGCCGATCGCCCCCGACCAGGTCTTCTTCGGGCTGAGTACAGGTGCCAGCTTCGCGCCGCCGATAAACCTTCCGAAGAAGTAGCCGCCGATGTCCGTGAGCCAGACCACCGCATAGAGCCAGATGATAGCCAGAAACCCGAACTTCGGATCTGCGCGCAGCAACACCGCGGGGATGAAAACGAGCGAGGCATAAAGTATCCCGGCTCCGCACCAAACCTGCGCGCGATCGTTGCCGCTTGCCATGAACCCGCAGCCGAGCGCGCCGACGAAAATCATGGCGACTGCGGCGCCGGTCATGCCCATGGCGAGAAAGACCGCGGAGATCACAATGACGATTGCACCTGAAGCGATCACGTTGGTGCGCGGCTCGGCGCCGACGATTGTCGCCCATTCGTACCAGACGAGAAGTGCCGCCAGTGTCCAGAACAAGAGGAAAGGAAAACCGCCATACCAAGTGGCGCCGACTGCAAGCAGAATGAGAACGATCGCCGAAGGCACGCGGCGCTTCAGATCGCTCGACATCGAGGAAGGTGCTGGCGTCTCGCTCAACCTTACGCCCTCGCCTTTGCGTCCAGACCGCCGAAGCGGCGCTCGCGTTTATGAAATTCGTCGATCGCAGCCTGTAGCGCCGCCTTGTCGAAATCCGGCCAATGCGTCGGCACGAATACGAATTCCGCATAGGCCGCCTGCCAGAGCAGAAAGTTCGAAAGGCGCTGCTCGCCGCTGGTGCGGATGATGAGATCGGGATCGGGAATGTCTTTGGTGTGCAGGTGTGCTGCGAGTTTCGCAGCGTCGATTTCAGCCGCCGCCAGTTTTCCGCTTGCGACTTCTTCCGCAAGTTTTTTCGCAGCTTGCGCTATTTCCTGCTGCGCGCCGTAGTTGAACGCGACCACCAGCGTCTGACCTGAATTATTCTTGGTCAGTTCCTCGGCCTCGCTCAGCAGCGCATGAATGTCAGGCTTTAAATTCGCGCGCTCGCCGATAATGCGCACGCGCACGTCGTTCTTATGCAGATCGGCAAGATCGTTACGCACGAAGCGCTTGAGCAAACCCATCAGGTCTTCGATCTCGTCCGCCGGACGCGACCAGTTCTCGGCACTGAAGGAGTAGATCGTGAGATAGCGCACACCGAGTTCGCCGGCGGCTTTCACGACATTGCGCAAAGCTTCCACGCCACGGCGATGACCTTCTCGGCGCGGAAGCCCGCGCGCAGCCGCCCAGCGTCCGTTGCCGTCCATGATGATCGCAACATGAACCGGGGGCGTGGCAACGCCTGCTTCCGGCTTCTGCGCGGCGTCTGGCATCGACATGGATGGACCTGTCAGACCGACAGGATTTCCTTTTCCTTGTGCGCGAGCATCGCGTCGATGTCCGCGATCGAAGTATCGGTCGCCTTCTGCACTTCGGCTTCGTGGCGCTTGGTATCGTCTTCGGAGACGTGCCCGTCCTTCTGGGCTTTTTTCAGAAGGTCGATACCGTCGCGGCGCACATGGCGGATCGCAACCTTCGCGGCCTCTGCATACTTGTGCGCGACTTTGACGAGTTCCTTGCGGCGGTCTTCGTTGAGGTCGGGAATTCGAAGACGAATGACCTGACCTTCGGTGTTCGGATTGAGACCGAGATTGGAATCGCGGATCGCTTTTTCGACCGCGCTCACCACCGATTTGTCCCAGACCTGAATCGAAATCAGCCGCGGCTCTGGGATCGCAACGGTTGCAACCTGCGAGAGCGGCATCATCGAGCCATAGGCATCGACCGTGATCGGCTCGACCAGCGAAGGGGTTGCGCGGCCGGTACGAAGTCCGGCGAGTTCGGTTTTCAGCACGCCATGCGCGCCCAGCATACGGCGCTTGATATCTGCGAGGTCGAAGGCTTGCGCTGCCATGATCTAGGTCCCGATTTTGGGGCCGCGAGGGCCGACTATTCTTGAAGCTTAGGCCGTGACGATGGTGCCGCGCGAGGGGTCGGCAATCGCCGCCGAAATCGCGCCTGCGGCTTTGATCGAAAACACGATTATCGGCAGCTTGGCGTCGCGGGCAAGAGCGAACGCCGCCGCATCCATCACCTTGAGATTCTTCTGCAAAGCGTCGCTGTGCGTGAGCGTCTTGAAGCGCTTGGCCTTCGGGTTCTTGTGCGGATCCTTGTCGTAAATTCCGTCGACGTCGGTCGCCTTGAAGATGGCCTGGCAATTCAGCTCAGCCGCGCGGAGTGCTGCCGCCGTATCCGTCGTGAAGTACGGATTTCCGG
>JAKFYO010000242.1 GCA_021730825.1 Hyphomicrobiales bacterium | reverse complement strand
TCGATGAAGTCGTATGCACCCTGCTTGATCGCGGCAACCGCGGTTTCGATGTTGCCGTGGCCGGAAATCATCACGACCGGAAGATCCGGGTGGTTGGATTTGATGACATCGAGCAGCGCGAGACCGTCGAGGCGGCTGCCCTCGAGCCAGATGTCGAGCAACACCAGTTGCGGGCGGCGCGACTCGATCGCCGCGAGCGCATCGTCGGCATTGCCGGCGGTACGGACCGCATAGCCTTCGTCTTCCAGAATACCCGCGACCAGTTCGCGAATATCGACTTCGTCGTCAACGACTAGGATATCGTTCGCCATCTTCAGCTCACTGCGTCCTGCTTATTGTTTTCTTCAGTGCTTATCGCAGCACTCGTTCCGTTCGAGGCTAAGGTCAGTCTGATCCACGCTCCTCGCCCGCTCGGTGCATCGTTCAGTTCGATATGTCCGCCGTGCTCCTCGAAAATCTTGCCGACGATCGCAAGGCCGAGCCCAGTGCCCTTCTCCCGCGTGGTCACGTAAGGTTCGAGCAGCCTCTCGCGGTTTTCTTTCGGCAGACCGGGCCCGTTGTCGATTACGTCGATTGCAATCATCTCGCCTTCGTATGAAGCGCGAACCACTATCCGCCCATTGTCCCGTTCGTCCTGCGGCAAGGCCTCGATCGCTTCCGCCGCATTCTTCAGGATATTCGTCAGCGCTTGCGAGATCAGACGGCGGTCGAAACGCGCCGTCATCACGCCTTGCGGAAGTTCGGTGTCGAATTTGATGTGTTGATGACCGACACGTTGCAGAAATACGGCTTGCCGGATCGTCTCCGCGAGGTCCTGGCTCTCCACGACCGGCTTCGGCATCCGCGCGAACGAGGAGAACTCATCGACCATCCGCCCGATGTCACCGACCTGACGAATGATGGTTTCGGTGCATTGCTCGAAAATTTCACGATCCTCCAACAGCGTCTTGCCGTATTTTCGCTTGAGGCGCTCGGCGGAAAGCTGAATCGGCGTCAGCGGATTCTTGATCTCATGCGCGATGCGCCGCGCGATATCCGCCCACGCCGAACTGCGCTGCGCTGTAACTAACTCGGTAATGTCGTCGAGCGTAATCACATAACCGTGCTCGGACTCGTCGGCCTGCTCGGTCGTCACGCGCACATTGAACGTGCGCTCGCGTCCGCCACGCGACATCGTGACAGTGCCGTTCACGCGGTAGTTGTCGGCGAAGGCGTCGCGCACCAGCGCGCCGATTTCCGGAATCGCTTCGACCGCTTCTCTCCCGATCATCGCACCTTCGGTCACGCCGAGCAGGCGCTCGGCGGAGCGATTGAGAATGGTGATCTTGCCCGCAGCATCGAGACCGATCACGCCCGCACCCACGCCGGCGAGCACGGCTTCACCGAAGCGCCGCCGTTCGTCGATCTGGTCGCGTGCGCGGACCAGATCGGAATTCTGCGTACGCAGTTCGGTCGTCATTTTATTGAAGCTGTCGCCGAGATTGGCGAGGTCGCCTTCGGATTGGCGCACCGGCACCTGCACATAGAGGTTGCCGGACGCGACCAGATCGGCCGCCGTAATCAGGCGGCGTATGGGCGCAACTAGCCGGTTCGCAAACGAAAGCCCGATCCAGACCGCGGAGAGCAAGAGGATAAGCGCAATCACCGCGTACATCAGCGCGAAGGCGATCTGCACACCAAAGCGCCGCTGCTCGAGCCCGCGATATTCCAGAAGATTTGCTTCCGTCTGCCGCAGATATTGAATGACCTTGGGGTCGATCGGGCGTGCGATGAAGAGATAGGTGTCTTCGTAGCCGATGAGCGGAATGATCGCGGCGACATAATCCGACGATGGCGGCACATAGACGATAGGCTGCTGCGCCGTTGCTTCCTTGACGATGATGTTTTGCGGAATCAGAAACTCGCGCCCGATATTGATTTCCGCGCGCTCGACAACCGTGAGGTCAGCTCGAATTAAGACCGCGCTCGGCACGCCGCGAAGCTGCGCCTGCGTCGTCAGAATTTGCCGGAAGCGCGTGCGATCCCCGTCATAGATTTCTTTCATGCGCGATAGATCGGTCGCCATCGCGACGAGGTCTTGCCGGATATTAAGACCGTGCTCGCGCACGTAAGTCTCGGCGACGGTAATGGCGTTGCCGATGATCGCGCGCGTACGCTGCGAGAACCAGCGGTCGAGACCGCGGTCGAGCGTAATGCTTGCAATCACGGCGACGAGAATCGCCGGTACCACCGCAACGATACCGAACAGAAGCACGATGCGGCCGTGAAGCCGCGCACCGGCCCTGCCCCGGCGTTGCGCGCGCATGACGTTGAAGACTTCCCAGCCGACGACGGCGAGCAGCACCAGAACCATGCCGGCATTCGCAAGCAGCACGGTCACCACGACATTATGGGTCGGAAGTATCGGGGTAAGGCCGGTCAGGATCAGGAATGTGACCAGCGCCGAGACCAGCGCCAGCACCACCATGATCGGCGCAAAATAGGCCGTCAGCCGCCGCGGCGGCTTGGGAAACGGCGCTGATTGCGCGGACAATACTGGTTCGGAAGAAGCGACAGAATCGGCCATGAACCGCCATCAGGAAGCCGGACGACCCGGCGGCTGATGCTTACAGACAACACTGGTGCAAAAATGTGACAGCGCTGGCCGATAGGCAAGCCCTGCCGGAGAAGACGGTTAGCGGGTCGAGCGGATGACCTGGATATCGAGGTCCCTGATCTTCTTCCGCAGCGTATTCCGGTTCACCCCAAGCAACTCCGCCGCCTTGATCTGATTGCCCCTCGTTGCCGCGAGGGCAGCCGAAATCAGCGGTGTCTCCACCTCGCGCAGGATGCGGTGATAGAGCCCCGGTGGCGGCAAGTTATCGCCGAACCCTCCAAAATACTTCGAGAGATGCCGCTCGGTGGACGAACTGAGCGACTCGTCCTTCGCTGCCGCTTCCGGCGACGGTTCGGATGCCGGCTGGGTCAGTTCGGCATCGATGATCGAGAGGCTGATGACCTCCTGCGGATAAAGCGCCGCAAGACGCCGCACGAGATTTTCGAGTTCGCGCACGTTACCGGGCCAGCGATAGCGGCGCAGGCGGTCGAGCGCGGCATTCTCGATCTGCTTGTGCGGCAGACCTTCGCGCGCGGCCAGCGTGAAGAAATGGCGGATCAGGTCGGGAACGTCTTCGGTGCGCTCGCGTAGCGGCGGCAATCGCAGCGGCACGACGTTGAGGCGGAAGAACAGGTCCTCGCGGAACAGTCCCTGCTGAATCAGGATACGCAGATCCTTGTTCGTCGCCGCGATGATCCGCACGTCGCTCTTGATCGGTGTGCGGCCGCCAACGGTGGTGTATTCGCCCTGCTGCAGCACGCGCAACAGGCGCGTCTGCGCTTCCATCGGCATGTCGCCGATTTCATCGAGAAACAGCGTGCCGCCTTCGGCTTGTTCGAAACGCCCGATGTTCTTCGTGTTCGCCCCGGTGAAGGCGCCCTTCTCATGCCCGAACAGTTCGGCTTCGATCAGGTCGCGCGGGATCGCGGCCATGTTGATCGGAACGAACGGTCCGGCGCGGCGCTTGCCATAGTCGTGCAGCGCGCGGGCAACGAGTTCTTTCCCGGTGCCGGACTCGCCCGAGATCATGACGGTAAGATCGGTCTGCATCAGTCGCGCGAGCAGGCGATAAATTTCCTGCATCGCCGGCGAGCGGCCTACGAGCGGGATATTCTCCAAGTCTTCCGGCTTTGCCTGGGTTACGTTGCTCTTCTTCGGCTCCGAGAGCGCGCGGCCCACGATGCCGATCAATTCTTTCAAGTCGAACGGCTTCGGCAGATATTCATAAGCGCCGTGCTCGGATGCCTTGATCGCGGTCATGAACGTATTCTGTGCGCTCATCACAATCACGGGCAGTTCGGGTCGCATCTTCTTCAGGCGCGGCAACATGCTGAACGCATCTTCGTCCGGCATCACGACGTCGGTGATCACGAGATCGCCGTCACCTTGGCTTACCCAGCGCCAGAGCGTCGCGGCGTTCCCGCATGAGCGGACTTCGTATCCCGCACGCGACAGCGCCTGGCTGAGCACGGTTCGGATTGCGGCGTCATCGTCGGCAACGAGAATGTTTCCAGAAGGCATTAGCGCCGTCCTCACTGATCCGAATGCGCAAGAGCGCCGGTTTGAGAATAAGTTGGCAGCAACACGCGGAACGTCGTCCGTCGCGGCTGGCTATCGCATTCGACGATACCGCCGTGGTCGCCGATGATCTTTGCGACAAGCGCAAGTCCCAGCCCGCTGCCGCTCGTCTTCGTCGTAACGAAGGGGTCGAACAGATGCGGGCGCACGTCTTCCGGCACGCCGGGGCCGTTATCGCGAACGCAGAACTCGAGCGGCAGGCTCACGCGCGTCGACGAACCCGGCACGGTCAAGCGCACGCCGGGGCGAAACGCGGTCGAGAGCAGGATTTCGCCGTCGTCGGCGTCTCCGATCGCTTCGGCGGCGTTCTTGATCAGGTTCAGGAATACCTGAACAAGCTGGTCGCGGTTCGCAAACACCGCCGGCAACGAAGGATCGTACTCCTCGACGAATTTGATACGGCTCGCGAAACCCGAAGCAGCCAGCTTCTTTACATGCTCAAGCACCGCGTGAATGTTGACGGCGTCGCGCTCGATGGGCCGCTCGTCGGAGAAGACCTCCATGCGGTCCACCAGCTTCACGATGCGGTCGGCCTCGTCGCAGATGAGGCGCGTGAGC
>JAKFYO010000220.1 GCA_021730825.1 Hyphomicrobiales bacterium | reverse complement strand
GTTGGCGGGTCTATAGCGGCGGCAGCGGGCCGCTTCAAGCACCGCTATCGGCTGGTGAATCAACCTCTTCAAGTCAGGTTCGCGGCCTTGAAATCGTTAAATGCCAAAGTCGGCTAAAGCCGACTTTGGTTGCGGGCTTTTCTTCGCCATAAGTCGCTGGCATGCAGGGGTTCCAGTAACCGGCCAGACGCCCCGCTATCCATGAACGCCAGCGCCCTTCCGCCGCTTCAGATGAAGCGGCGTTTGTTTGTAGCCGCGCTCGCCGCGGCACTCATCAATTTCTATGCGTTCTATCCGGGCCTCTATCATCACGACGCCTGGTCGTATGTGAACGCGATCCGCATCGGCAAATGGGACAACTGGCAGCCGCCTTTGCTCGGCGTCTTATGGATTCCGCTGCAATGGTTCTGGACCGGCCCGCAGCCGATGTTCGCGATCTTTCTTGCGGGTTACTGGAGCGCATTCGTTCTGATTGCGCTGAGCTATCGCGACCAGGAAAGCCGCACGCTGCCCTACTTCGTGTTCGGCGCGGCCTTCTTTCCGATGGCGCTGAATTACAATGCACAGCTCGTCAAAGACATCGCGATGTCGATTTCGATGCTGCTTGCCGCTGCCATCGCGGCACTTCTTCTGCGTGGTTACTTCAAGCGAACGCGCATCGCGGCTGCATTCATGTGGCTCTTTATTCTCTTGGGTGGTTTCTTCCGCGCGAACGCCGTGTTCGGCATGCCGCCTTTGATCGATCTCGCAATCTCGGCAGTCAGCCCGCGCTGGCGCGCTCTTGGCTTCATCAAGCGCACAATTATCGCGGGCCTGCTCTCGCTGCTCTTTATTCCGGCGCACCTGATCGCCGACACGCATGTGTTCAAGGTGCGCGACGTGAAGCCGATTTCACCGCTGCAAATTTTCGATCTCGGCGGCATCACCTATTTCTCGGGCCGCGACGCTTTCAAAGGCTTCTTCGGGCCGGACTTCCTCGAAAAGAACCGGATGTTCAAGGATCGTCCCGAGAGCGGCCGCGGCTGTTACACGCCGCGCCACTGGGACACCTATGGCTGGGACCCGGATCTGAAGGGCGGCTGCGACGAGGTTTACGAAAACCTCAAACCGAAATTTGGCCCTGAGCTTACGAAGCTCTGGACCGACGGAATTCTCGCGGAGCCGCGCGCGTATCTCACGCATCGCGTGGCGCACCTGAACCGCTTTCTGCAATTCATCTGCAAGGGTTGCGAGGAGCCGGTGAAGACCGGCTGGCAATCGAACAACCAGAAGGAAGTCACCTTCACGCCGAACCCGGTTTACAACGCGATCGAATGGCTCTCGGTGAACTGGAGCCTTTCGCCGTTCGGGCCGCCTTACGTTTATCTCCTGGTCTGCCTCGCCTTCATGTGGGCTTCGATCGGCATTCGCGACCGCATCACGCGCCATCTGACCTTCGCGCTGGTGTCATCGGGCACGCTCTACACCCTCGCGCTCTTCGTGATCGGCATCGCGCACGAATACCGCTATATCTACTGGACCATGCTTGCGGCACTGATCGCCACGCCGGTTGTGATTGCGAGGGTGGTGATGCGCAAAGACCTTTCTTTGTTACTGCGTTTCGGTCCGTTTATCCTGATCGCAGCGGTCATCGCATTCCGCGAGATCGCCGTGCGTGTTTTCCTCTAGAGGCCGCGATGAATCTCACGCGCTACAGAATGTTCGCGGGCTATAATGCCTGGTCCAACGAGCGGATTTACAACGCCGCCGAGAAACTGAGCACTGACGAATACCGTGCCGACCGCGGCGCATTCTTCAAGTCGGTACACGGCACGCTCAATCACCTGCTCGTCGCCGACCGTATCTGGATGAAGCGCTTCACCGGACAGGGCGAAGCGCCAACACGGCTAGATACAATTCTGCATGAAGACCTCGGTTCGCTTCGTGCCGCGCGAGACCGCGAGGATGCGCGGATCGAAGCCTATGTCGGACAACTCACCGAAGCCGAGCTCGCCGCGAATTTCAGCTATGTCACCATCGTCAATCCGAAGACGGTGACGCAGCCGCTGGCACCCGCGCTCGATCACGTCTTCAACCATCAGACCCATCATCGCGGACAGGCGCATGCGATCCTGACCGGGCTGCGCGGCCGGGACTTCATCGCTTCTCTCGACCTCATCCTCTATCAGCGCGAAACAGGCGCTGGCGGCATCGTCAGCGGGTAGTAATCAGATACCAAACCCTTGATTGGGAACAAATTTTTTAGCCCCCGGCAATTCGCTAACCTTGGGCTAAGTTACTGATCCGGTGTTGCAAATCTGCTCTATCCGCTACCCGACATTGCCGTTACGTTATGCGGGCTAGCTAAAATTTTGGGCTGAGTCGGCAAGGCCGATTTCCGGGGTACCTACGATGAAAAAATTCGCACTGATCGGCGCCGTGATCGCGGCGTTCTCGTTCACCGCGCCTGCACAGGCTGCGGACCAGCCGATTGCATACAAGGCCGCACCGGCCTTCAACTGGAACGGCTTCTATGTCGGCGCCCATGTCGGCTACGGCTGGAGCGATGCCAGCGGCCTCGAACTCGACGGTGTCGTCGGCGGCGCGCAGATCGGCTTCAACGTACATCTTTCGAAGAACTGGGTGATCGGTCTCGAGACCGACATCTCCGCAACCAGCATCAGCGCCGGCGCGGTCGATCAGCCATGGATCTGGAGCGGCCGTGCACGTCTCGGCTACGCCATGGATCGTACGCTGATCTACGGCACTGTCGGTATTGCAGCTTCCAGGCTCGATGCGGGCGGCGTGTCGTCCGGCTTTATCGGCGCGGTCTATGGCGCCGGCATCGAATGGGCATGGACCCGCAACTGGACGGTTCGCGTCGAATATCTCCACTACGACTTCGGCGACGAGATCTTCGCGTTCCTCGGACCGGTCACGACGCTCGACTCCGACGTAGTCCGCCTCGGCGTGAACTATCGCTTCTGATTTCAGCGCCTTATCCAAAGAAAACCCCGGCCTTCCCGCCGGGGTTTTTTGTTGCCCGGACAACACATGCGCCGCGCTTTAACCTCGCGTTAAGCGTTCGCTAAGCCGCCATTAACCATAAAAAACTAGCTTCCCCGCGAGTCCGTTTTTCCCATCGCTCTTAGGGGGCTACTTTGAAAAAGATTCTGTCGATCAGCGCCGCGCTCACCGCCTTCGCGATCGCGACTTCCGCAAACGCAGCCGACATGCCGGTTCGCATCCCGTACAAGTATTCGCCGCCGATGGCCGTGTTCAACTGGTCTGGCTTCTATGCCGGCGGCCATCTCGCTTATGGCTTTGGCGATGCAGGCACCATCGATATCGACGGCTTCGCCGGCGGTGTGCAAGCCGGTTACAACTGGCAGTTCTCGCCGAACATCGTGTTCGGTCTCGAAGTCGACATCTCCGGCACCGACATCAACGGCTTCGCCGGCGGCATTCCGGTTCACGTCGACTACCTCGGCACTGCGCGTGCGCGCATCGGCTACACGTGGGACCGCACCATGATTTACGGCACCGGCGGCTTCGCGTTCTCGCGCGCCGCAGCCGCGGGCTTCCACGACACCGATACGGGCTGGGTAATCGGTGGCGGTCTGGAGTGGGCCTATTCGAACCAATGGAGCGCAAAGGCCGAATATCTCCACCACGATCTCGGCACGGGCTTCGAAGTCTCGCTTATCAAGCTCGGCGTGAACTATCGCTTCAACACGGGTTACTGATCGCGTACTCGCATACTTCAACAAGAAAAGCCCCGGACAGAACGTCCGGGGCCTTTTTGTTGCCGGCTTCAATGACGCATTCCGCACATTGCGATAAAGCCCGCATCCGGTACCCCGAAACAGGTGTTCCCACGAGGCCAGAGGGTTGGCGCAGGGAACAGAATGTCTATTTCCGGGGAAACGGCGGAGTCTGCTGGCTCTGCGGCTCGCGACGCGCAATTGCGCGAAGTCTCGAACTACTACCGCTGGCTCGATCGCTGGGTGCGATGGCATCGCATCGTGCGCCGCTATTCCGGTTACGACAGCATGACCGTCCACCGGCTCATGGACGACCCCATCACAGGGAATAATGGCCCGCTGGTCGTTCACAATCTCATGCTCGAAGGGCTGTCGCTTCCGGCCCGGCCTCGTATCCTCGACGCGGGCTGCGGTTACGGCGGGACCGTGTTCGACCTGTTCCCGAAAATCGGCGGCAACTGGCTCGGCCGTACGATCTCGCCGATTCAGATTGCGCGGGCGCGCAAGGAGGCGAAGCGGCGCGAACTCGAAACATGCGTGCAGTTCGAACTCAGTTCCTACGACGAACCATTCGCGGATCGCTTCGATCTCGTCATCGCGATCGAAAGCATGGTGCATTCCGCAAATCCAGCGGCGACTGTTGCAAACATTGCGGGCGCGCTGAAACCCGGCGGCATCTTTGTGCTCGTGGACGACATGCCGGTCGAGAATTTTCCGGCCGCGCTTGCATGCGACCTCGACATTGTACGCGAGATGTGGCGCTGTCCGGTGATGCCGACCGAGCGCGGGTGGCGCGCGGCGTTCGAAGCGGCAGGGCTTGAAATCGAACACTCGCGAGATTTGTCGAGACTGATCTACCATCGCCCGGTCGAAGAGATGGATGCGCTGATCGCGCGCGACACCAAACGCGCAAGCTGGTTACGCTGGACCGGTCTGCGGATGATCCCGCAAGCCAATATCGGCGGACTCATGATCGAGCGCTTGGCGGTGCAGAACGTGCTCG
>JAKFYO010000191.1 GCA_021730825.1 Hyphomicrobiales bacterium | reverse complement strand
CGGCTGCCTGCAATGTAAGCCGATGACGGAAATCGCCGATGGCCGTCACAGCGACACCACGCGAAAAGGCGCGATGAGCTCGGCAATGCCGCTCGGCATTGCGTCGTCTTTTTCGCCCTGCCCGCGATATTCGTAGGCGCGCGCGAGCAGAAGCCTGATCGCCTGCACGAGCGGCGCCGGCACATCCGAAGCCGCGCCATAGCCCGCTTCGATATCGATTTCGATTCCCGCGACTGCGGCAGAAGGATGCGTGACGCGCCCGGCGTCAAACGCAATCAGCCCAGGCGCGGATGCCGTTTTCGCAAAGAAAATATCCGTGTCCAGTTCCTGCGGCTCCCCTGCCGCATCACGAACTCTTACGCCCGCGATCTCACGAAGCGGGGAAACCGGTGAAACGATCGTGGCGGACACCGGCCAGCGATCGAGCACTATGCGCCAGGTTTGCGTGATCAACGCGCGGCGCGTGCGCGATTCCACCTGAACCCGTGCCGCGGAAATCATCGAGCCAATCAGCGCGTCGTCCGTGTCATGCGCGACACGCAAATAATTCTTCGCTTCGCTAAGCGAGAGCGGCTCGCTCGCGGGCGCTTCGATCAGAATCGCGGCCATATTCTCTTCCGGTTGACAAGCATCACGCGCCCGCGCATTCACCGCGCGGGAGTTACGATGCTTCGTTTTGTTCTTATGGTTGCGGCCTATGCCGCCGCGATTTCATCCGCAGGCGCGATTATCGGCGGCTCGGCCGGCGAACACGGCGCGCAGCAGCACACCGTATTTCTCACTTCACGCGCGCAGGACTGCTCCGGCACGCTGATCGCGCGCGACCTCGTAATCACCGCCGCGCATTGCGTGGTGAGCGGCGGAAGCTTTTCGATGACGACGAGTGCGGGCTCGATTGCAGTCACACAGGTCGCCGTTCATCCGGCGTTCCGCCGCGACACCTACGAGACGCACAAACCATCGCCTGACATCGCGATTCTGAAACTCGCCTCGCCTGCGCCGCGCCCATTGCGGCCCGCGCGGCTCGCAACCGACCCGGCGTTCCCGCCACGCGGCACTGCTTTCGTCATCGCCGGATTCGGCGAAACGGTCGAAGGCGACCGCCGCATCGGCACATTCCGGACTGTGCAGCTCGCCAACGCCGGCACCACCGGCGGCATCATGCTTCGGCTCACGCCAACGGGCGGAGCGCGAACCGCAGGCTCGTGTAACGGCGATTCCGGCGGCAGCGCTTATCGCAGCGAGAAAAACGTACTTGTACTGTATGGCGTCATCGCCTGGGCCGGCGGCAGACCCCCCGCCACCAATTGCGGCACCGTTACCGGCATCGTACTCGTCGCGAACCAGATCGAGTGGATTCGCGCGACGGCAAAACGTCTCGGTTCGCAACTCGACTAGGCTCTTTCGTATTGCAAAACGCTTGCTACAATCTCCCCAGGTTCGGGGGAATCGCGTGCGCTTTCTGTTACAATTTCGTCATGCGCTGTTGCTGGCGCTCACGCTCGCAAATGCGTTTGCATCGCGCGCAGACGCCATCGTGCTCGGCACGCCTTCGCCGCTTGGCGCGCACGTATTGCGCGTGATCGGCGCATCCGGGGCGCAATGCTCCGGCACGGTGATCGACAGACATCATGTGGTAACCGCGGGACATTGCGGTGGAGCCGCCATCCTGCTCGATGGCAAATACATCTCCGCGATGAGCCGCTCGCAGACCGCGAAGCTTGGCGACGGCCGCACCATCACGGTTCATGGCGACGCCGCGATCCTGATTTTCCGGCAACCCCTGCCCGCGTCGGCCGTACCGATCGAAATCGGCGTGCATGGCACAGACGGTAGCTTCACGATTGCCGGTTATGGCACGACCAGCGAGTCGCGATGGAATCTCGGCAAACTGCATGAGGCGAACGTAGTCGTACATGTTCCCTTCAAGCTTGTTGCACCCGATCGCATGAGCAACCTCACACCCAGCGCGTGTTTCGGCGACTCCGGCGGCGCCGTATTGCGAAACGGCAAGCTCGTTGGCGTGATCACGCGCGCGTCACACCCGCACCCTGCGATTGCTTGCGGACATCTCACGCATTACGCGCCGGTCGTCGCGACACCGCTTGCCGAATATCACCCGCACGACGGCTTCGAGGTAAGCGCGGCGCCGCGAAATCCGCAGCGCCGCCTGATGGTTCCGCGCGGAATTATGCCGCGCTGAATTTCAAGAGCTTGATCGCGTCGAAATCCTGCACGCCGCCGCCGACGCGCTTCGTGACGTAGAACAGCACATAAGGCTTCGACGAATACGGGTCGCGCAACACGCGCACGCCCTGGCGGTCGATCACGAGATAGCCGCGGCGGAAATCGCCGAATGCGATCGAATAAGAATCTTCCGCCATGTCCGGCATGTCTTCGGCTTCCGCGATCGGGAAGCCCATGAGGTTTGCGGGCGCGCCGGCTTGCGCGGGCGGCGTCCAGAGATAGTGACCGTTCTCGTCTTTCAGCTTGCGGATCTCGCCCTGCGTGCGGCGATTCATCACAAACGTGCCGTTCTGGCGATAACCGGCCTTCAGCGCGTAAACGAGATCGACCAGCGGATCGGACGGATTTTCTTCCGGGAATTCGCCATCGGCGCCGGAAATCACGAAGCCGAGCTTGGTCCAGGCCCAGGATGACTCCGCGACCTTGTCGTATTGCAGAAAACCTTTCGGCGTATTGGTGCCGGTGCCGTTGACGAAAGCGGCGCCCTCCTGCTCGGCGAACACGGTATCGACTTCGGCGGCGATCCACTCGTCGATGTTGACGGCGGAGTCGTCCAAGAGCGTCTGCGTCGCAGCCGGCATCGCGTAGAGCTCGACCGTCGGAAATGCGAGCTCGGCAAGCGTCGGCGAAGTCGTCGGTGTCGAGCGCGCGGTGGTTTCGCCAACCCAGCCGGTCGCGGCACCCGAGATCAGAAAGGGTTTACGATAGACGTTCGAGGAAACCTGGCGATAGCCCGCGATCGCGCGGATCGGCGAGATGTTCGCGAGTCTCCGGCCAATCTCGCGCTCGGTTTCTTCCGGCACGAGATAGCCGCCGTCGGCGCCGGAGTTCGTCGAAACCGCGAGCGCTTTGCCTTCCAGCCGCTTCAAGCCTGACGATTCGCCGTTGCGGACATAGCTGTCGAACGCCGAGCGGTGTTCGAGTTCGGCGCCGGTCGCAATGTGGCTGACGCCGCCGAGCGAGGGGCGGCGGCCGCGCAGCACCAGCTCGTCGAGAACGCGCTTTTGCTCGGTGAGCGCCGAGTTGATGCGCTCGACCTTGTGATCGGAAAGTACGTCAGCGGAGCGGCGTTCGATGTTATCGATCCGCGTGTCATTCTCGGATTTGAAGGCTTCGAACGAGCGCATGAAGTCGTCGAAGGCCGCGCCGACATCGCCGCCGGCGGATTTAATTTCGGGAGAAGGATTCAAGAGTTGTTCCATTACTTTACCTCGTGGACGGATGAACGAAATCCGCCGCACGGCGGATGGTGGCAGCAAGTGTTTGGTCGCGTTTGAACGCCGCGACGCGCGCGCCGGGATGCATCGGAAACGTTACGATGGAGATTTCCCAGAGATCGATCTTGGAAAGACGGCGGATGCCGGTCTTCGGATTGGTGCGGCCTTCGACCGTGCGAAAGCCTATGGAAAGGCCGTCGATTGCGCCGGCTCTCATTAAAGAGAGCACTTCCCGCCCCCGCGCGATTTCGGAAAGCACCCGCCCGCGTACGAAAAGTCCGCGCGTGTCTTCGCGCAGCTCGAGCCAACAGCCGATAGGCTCGGCGGGATCGTGCTGAAACAGCATCCGCACGCCTGAAGCCCCGCGCGTAGCCAAGCTTTCGGCAAACGCGCCGGGTTGAATAAGATCGCGGCCGAGATCGGCGGAGTCGAACCGCGCCGCGTATCCGGTGAAGACGCCGGAGGCGTCGAGCGACTTGCAGTCGAAGCGCAGCATCTTCGATGCGTTCATGGGCAATAGCATCAACGTTTCCTTGGCTTTCGCGGCTTTGCCTTCGCGCGCGATGGGCGCTTGGCCTTTTCGGTTTTCTTCGGTGCTGGTGCGTGGAGGCGTTCGAGTTCGCGCACGAAATCGCGAAACACCAACGGCGCCTCGGCGCCGATGGCGCGGATGCGTGGGGTCATGCTCAACCTTTCTGATCGTCATTCCGGACGCGCGCAAGCGCGATCCGGAATCCAGGGCTAGTTGCTCTGGATTCCGGGTTCGCTCGCATTCAAGTCGGCTTTAGCCGACTTGAACATTTGAAAATACCCATCTCGGATAAATCCGAAATGGGTGCTCGCGCCCCGGAATGACAGTTACATTCTAGCCCGCCGGTTAAAGCGCGCGAGCTCGCGCACGAAGGCGTCGAAGCGTGCGTTCGCCTTGAAGTGTTCGCGTAATGTCAGAACGAGCAGCGCGGACGATGCCGACGCCCAGAGAAACAAGGCCAGATGCGCGAGATCGCCGCGCTCCGTGAAGGTGCGGATGAGACTACTCATTCTTCATACAAATTTCGATCTAGAACACTCTCGCCCACGCGCTTCCACAGCGCCTCGCGCTCGATGGAAAGCGCCGGCACCTCGTCGAGATCGGGCGCGAGCCGGAGATTCCCGCCGAAGGATTCTCCTAACCAATGCCCGAGCGCGGTTGCGATGTGCGTTACCAGCGGCACCATGGTCTGGCGATAAAACGCGCGGTTCGCCTCGGCTATTTCTTATTGCGCTCTTGTTCGCGTTCACGAAGCCAGGCTTCTACTTTCGGAGTTTCGAGATCGGCT
>JAKFYO010000174.1 GCA_021730825.1 Hyphomicrobiales bacterium | reverse complement strand
CGCGCTGTGGAGAGCACTTGCACCTTCATCTTGCAACTTCATCCGTAAAATTTGCTGGGAGATATTTATGACCGTTCGTTCACGCGCTCTTTTGAGCGCTTTTGCCGCCGTATCGCTTGCCGCCGGTGCTCTTACCGCTTCGGCGCAACCGCAGGACCGCGTGCAGGCCGGCACCCTCAACTGCGACGTCTCGGGCGGTCTCGGCCTGATCATCGGCTCGCAGAAAGAAGTGACGTGCCAGTTCATTCCCGCCGACGCGGCGGGCCCGCGCGAAGTTTATGTCGGCGTGATCAATAAATTCGGCCTCGACATCGGCGCCACGACACAGGGACAACTCGTGTGGAATGTGTTCGCGCCCACTTCGCGTCCGGTCGCAGCACTTTCAGGAGACTATGTAGGTGCGGGCGCTGAAGCGACCGTGGCAGTCGGTCTCGGCGCGAATGTGCTGATCGGCGGCAATAACCGCACGGTCGCGTTGCAGCCGCTCTCGGTGCAGGGCCAGACCGGCCTCAATATCGCTGCCGGCGTTACGGAACTGCGGCTTCGCGCGGTTCGCTAATTCTCTGCAAAGAACTTTACGGCCGCTCAACCGACTTGGTTCAGCGGCCGTTTTCTTTGGCGATTGTTGTACGAAATTAAGGTTCACGCCGCCAGGTGGAACCGCAACCTAGCGTGAGACGAATTCCGGAACGATCTTCGCGCAGTCCGGGTTTTCCCTTGTCTAAGATTTTCATCACAGACGGGAGAACTACTATGAATAAATCACTGAAAGCTGCCTTGCTTGGCGCTGCCGTCCTGTCGATACCGGCAGCGGCGCTGGCACAGAGCACGACGATCACCACGACGACGCGCACCGAACGCGGCCCGCTGGTGCTCACCCCCGATCAGCGCACGACCGTTTACAAGCGTGTAGTGCGCGAGCGCGTGGTAACGCCGCGCGGCGAAGTCGTCGAGTATAGCGTCGGCACGCGTGTACCGCGCGAAGTGGAACTTCGTAGCTTTAACGACGACGTTTATGTCGAAGCGCCGGAACTGAAGCGCTATCGCTACGTGCATGTGAACAATCAGCTTGTGCTGGTCGATCCGGATACGAGCGAAGTCGTGGAAATTATCCGCGACTAAATCCAGAATTGAGTCGACGCGATGAACGAAAACTCCGGGCCGAAGCCCGGAGTTTTTTATTGCTTCGTTGCCGGAGCAGTTTCGGCTGCCGGCTCAATCGGCGCGGATTTTCCAGTGACTGCCGCGAGGTTGCCGCGGATCAACTGCCGTCCCGCGTAAATGCCGCCGACCACCTGCAACTCGAAGCGTTCGCGATCGTTGCGGACTACTTCATCCATGACCTCTGCGGCCTCTTCATCGGGCACGCCAAGTTCTTTGAGAGTCTGACGGCCAAATACCACCGCCGAGTGCAGCATCTCGCGAAGCTGATAATCGACGCCTGCGCGCACCAGTTCGAGCGCATGTTCGCGGTCGAAAGCGCGCACCAGCACCTTCACCAGCGGAAACTCCGCTTTCACAAGCTCGACGATCTTGTTCGCCGCCGCCCAATCATTGATGCAGACAAGAATGGCCTGCGCCCTTCCGGCGCCTGCCGCGTGCAGCACATGCAGATGCGTGCCGTCGCCGTAATAAACCTTGAAGCCGAAATCGCCGGCGTCCTTGATGATCTGGGTCTGGTTATCGATGATCGAAATGTCGATGCCGCGCGCAAGCAGCGGCTGACTGACAACCTGGCCAAAGCGCCCGAAACCGATGATCAGCACGCTGCCGGAAAGGTCTTCCGCCGCCTCGACGCCATCGAGCGACTCTTTTTCTTTCGGCATCAGCCAGCGCAGCGCAAAGACCAAGAGCGGCGTCAGCGCCATCGAGACGATTACCGCCGCCGTCATCAGCGCGTTCACCGTGGTCGAGAAAATTCCGGCTTGCGTCGCGGCGGCGTAAAGCACGAACGCAAACTCGCCGCCCTGCGCCATCATCGCCGCGCGGTAGAGCCCTTCGCCGTGTTTCGAGCGAATGCGCGCGACCGCATAAATGCCGATGCCCTTCACGAGCATGAAGGAAAGTGTGCCCGCGAGAATGAGCGGCCACTGCTGCGCCATGAGCGGAATGTCGATCGACATGCCGACGGCAAGGAAGAAGAGCCCGAGCAGAATGCCGCGGAACGGTTCGATGTCGGCTTCCAGTTGATGGCGGAAGCTGGACTCGGAAAGCAATACGCCTGCGAGGAACGCGCCCATCGCCATCGACAGACCGCCGATCTGCATCCCGAGCGCAGCACCCAGGACGACAAGAAGTGCGGCCGCAGTCATCACTTCACGCGCATGCGACTCGGCCAGAAAGCGAAAGAACGGGTTGAGGAGCCATAACCCCGCTGCCACCAGCAACGCGATCGAAGCGCCGGCAATGCCGATTGCCTGCCAGAATTCGCTGGGCGCAAGTTTCGCGGCTCCCGGCGTCAGCAGGGTGACGGCAATCAGAAGCGGAACGATTGCGAGATCTTCGAGCAATAAAATCGAGACGATGCGCTGGCCGCGCGGCGAAGAAGTTTCGCGGCGCTCGTCGAGCAACTGCATCACGGTCGCAGTCGAGGTCAGCACGAAACCCGCCGCGGCGAAGAAAGCGACGAGCGGAGAAAGTCCCCAGAGCATTCCGGTGCCGGTCAGCAGCAAACTGCAGAAGGCAACCTGTGCGACGCCGAGGCCGAAAATTTCCTTGCGCAAACTCCACAGCCGCGAGGGCTGCATCTCCAGCCCGATCACGAAGAGGAACATCACGACGCCGAGTTCGGCGATATGCAGGATTGCCTGCGGATCCGAGAACAGCCGCAAGCCGAACGGACCGATCACCAGACCGGCTGCGAGATAACCGAGCACCGAACCGAGACCGATGCGCTTGAAGATCGGCACCGCGATCACACCCGCCGCAAGCAGGGCCACGACCTGAACGAGTTGCGTTCCGGAATGTGCGTCGGCAGCCATCGGGATATCTCCGGTTCGAATGCGGCAGGCCCCGGTAAAAAGGCCCGGCCGGCTAATCCAATCTCATTATATGCAGGGAGAAATGGCGCGCTCGGAGAGATTCGAACTCCCGACCCCCAGATTCGTAGTCACTTTGTCTCTATGTCACTGACATTCTTTGTCATTCCCTGAGCGATATTTTCGGCGTTGTCACGCGCGCTCCGATTCCTAGGCTGGTACCGAAGTTTCTGCATTTGCAGCTCCGGTGTTTCCCCGGTGTTGCCCCAAGGATCGGCCGAAGATGACCACCGCTCGCCTTAGCAAACGAACTATCGATGCCATTCAGTCTCGAGGTTCGGAGTATACGGTTTGGGACGATACCTTACGTTGCTTCGGGGTCCGGGTTCGGCCGTCCGGCGCAAAATCCTTTGTGGTCGTCTACAGGGCTGGCGCGGGACGCGGCGCGCCTGTGCGGCGCTTCACTATCGCTGCGGTAGGGAAAATCACTCCGGAACGGGCTCGAGCCCGCGCAAAGATTATCCTTGGCGCGGTAGCGCACGGAAATGATCCGGCTGGTCAGAAAACCACAGAGCGCGGAACGCCGACTGTGGCAGAACTCGCGGATTGTTTCATGGCGGACCATGTGCGCCCCAAACGGAAACCCGGCACGGCAGAATTTTATCGGGACATCCTAGACCGCATCGTTCGGCCCGCGATCGGCACCACGAAGGCCGACAAGCTGGCGCGGCTTCAGGTTGGGAAGCTGCATTCGTCGCTCGCTGGTACTCCTTTTCAGGCCAACCGTGTGCTTGCAGTAATCGGAAGTATGTATGCCTTCGGAAGCCGGGCAGGGCTTGTGCCAGAGAGCGCCAATCCTGCGCGTGGCATCGGCAAGTTTAAGGAAGGCCGACGGGAAAGATTTTTGACCGGACAAGAACTGGAGCGGCTGGGCAGCGCTATCCGCGAGGCCGAGTCAGTCGGCATCCCTTGGTCGGTGGACGAATTGGATCCCGACGCCAAGCACGTGCCTAAAATAAAGCGCTCCACCAAAATCGAGCCCGCCGCAGCTGCGGCCGTTCGTTTACTGCTCTTCACCGGGTGCCGACTACGAGAAATTCTGCACCTTCGCTGGGAATATGTTGATTTCGAACGTGGGTGCCTTTTTCTTCCGGATAGTAAGACAGGCCGAAAGACCGTTATCCTCAACGCTCCGGCCCTTGCAATACTCAGTCAGTTAGAACGGGTCGGCCCATATGTGGTGCCTGGTAATAACCCAGAGCGACCACGCTATGATCTGAAACGGCCTTGGGAAGCGATAACGAGGCGCGCGGGCTTACATAGAGTTCGGTTGCACGATCTGCGTCACACTTACGCAAGTTTTGGTGCTGGTGGAGGATTAGGACTGCCAATCATCGGTCGATTGTTGGGGCACTCGCAAGCCACAACCACCGCACGATACGCACATCTCGATAACGACCCGCTGCGACGAGCCTCAGAGCAAATCGCGGGTAAGATTTCAGCCGCTCTGAATGGTGTTGGCGGGGACGTGATTCCACTTTCTCTGCGGATAGGATAGTTTTATCGAGACTTGATCTCAATACACCACTGTCTAGTCCCTACGAATCCGAAAGATTAAAGCAGCTAAAGGTCGAGACATTAGACGCTGCACTCGCCAAGCTCGGAATCACGCCTAAGCTCACTTAGTATTGTGAGCATGAATTATTCGGGCAATTTTGAAGGCGACAACTAATGACATTATCGCTTAACGCAAGAGGATGAAAACACGTAGGCAAATGCGCAAAGCTTTGCGAATGAATAGGGGTCAGATTCCTTTCTCTTGATTGCATTCCCT